>DYHD01000082.1 GCA_020724365.1 Thermodesulfovibrio yellowstonii
TGGATTGTCCGGTCAAGCCGGACAATGACAACATGCGAGTTTTTAGACAGGCTCTTAAGGGTGTGTATTTTTATGCCCCTTTGTGAGCCGGAGGCTCATGAGGGTTTAGGTTAGGGATAGGCTGTTTCGAAATATTTTATTTATTTAAATATTTGTGTTAAATTTAATCGCTTATTTTATTATCCTTTCCGTTAGGGTTTATGGCTACTGTACCCATTTATTTTAATTATGAAAGGAGAATTTTCTTGTAACTCTTTCCTGTTTGAACTATATTTTTGGGTTAATGCTATGCTTACACAAAGAAGATATTTTTAAGGATTAATTATGAAAGATAGTTATAATGAATCAATAAACTACCTATACAGTCTGCAAAAATTTGGCATCAAACTGGGACTCGAAAAAATCAAGCTTATTTTATCTGCTTTAGGTTCTCCTCAAAATAACTTCAAATCTGTCCATATAGCAGGCACAAACGGCAAAGGCTCTGTTTCAGCAATAATAGCTTCTATCCTGAGGGCTTACGGCTTTAAGGTTGGACTTTTTACATCACCTCATCTTATAAGTTTTACAGAAAGAATGACAATCAATGGTGTCCATATCTCTGAGGCAGAGGTTATTCAGCTTACTCAGGAAATAAAATCGGTCATTGATTCTCTCAATGTAGAAACCCCTACCTTCTTTGAATTTGTTACTGCAATGGCTTTTGTCTATTTCAGAAGGAAAGGAATTGACTGGGGTGTTATCGAGGTAGGAATGGGAGGAAGGCTTGATTGCACTAATGTTATAGTTCCAGAGGCATCGGTCATCACAAGGATAAGCTATGATCATAAGGAATTCCTTGGCGATACCCTCACCGCTATAGCAGGTGAGAAGGCAGGCATCATAAAAAAAGGAGTCCCGATTATTTCTTCTGCACAAGATAAAGAGGCAGAAGATGTTATTATCAAAACAGCATTGAAGCAATCATCCCCACTTTATCTATATGAAAGGGATTTCAAAGGAGTTTTGAATAAATCTGATATAAATGGAATAGTTTTTGATTATATTGATTATGATCTTCAATCTCCTGTTTCAGGGCTTTTTACGCCGCTCGCAGGTGAACACCAACTTATCAATTCATCCGTTGCAGTGAAGGCAGCATCCGTTGTTTTAAAGCAAAATGCACTAAACTTTGATTATGAAACCATTAGGTCTGGCATTGCAGCTACCCGTTGGAGGGGAAGGATAGAGATTTTCTCACGCGACCCTCTTATCATGATAGACGGGGCGCATAACCCTGATGCAGCAGAAAAGCTATCAATATTTTTAAAAGGGCATCTGAAAGATTATAATATTATACTCGTAATAGGAATTATGTCTGACAAAGACATCGGGGGTATTTTAAAGCCTCTTATGCCTATTTGTTCGGAGATTATATTTACCTCTCCAGATTATGGTAGGGCAGCATCCCCACAAGCCCTTGCTGATTTTGCCTCACAAGAAGGATTTACTTCAAAAACCGCCCCCACCATCAGGGAAGCATTGAGGAAAGCAATTGAAATCGCTGATTCATTTAAATCAGAAATTTTCAAAATAGGCATTGAAGGGACGAAGTCTCCTCTTATTCTGATAACAGGTTCTTTCTATACCATTGGAGAAGCTCTCGAAATTTTGGGAGAGAAAGCCATACTTAGCGATTTAAGGGAAAAACTTTGAGCCGAACTTGGATAAGATATTCTTTCACGAGATCCCTACAGATCTTACCAATTCTGTTATTAATCATGCATCTAACCTCTTATATCTGCGGCGCAACTGTAATTACCTCTGATAGCCTCGATTATCTCGCAGAAGAAGGCATTTATATAGCATCTGGCAATGTCAAAATCCAAAAAGATGATGTATCTATTCGTGCAGATAGGGTTGTTTTTAATGAGATTTCCTCAGATGTTGAAGCGGTGGGAAATGTAATTTTTGAGGATAAAGATGTAACAATAGCCACCAAAAAAGCTGAGATCAATATTGAATCTAAAACAGGCAGCATCTATGATGCGGTTATCTTTTTTCGAAAAGATAACTACTGGGTTACAGGCACTAATATATCTAAAACTGGAGTTAATTCCTATTATGCTTCAGAAGCTACTTTCACTACTTGTAATTCGGAACCTATCTTAACTCCAGCAACATTCCCAAAGGATTATTTTGAATATAGTGCAGACATCATATCGGAAAAACCTGACTGGTGTTTTAAAGGGCAGAATGTTTATATTGATTTGGGCAAAAACCTTACTGCAAAGAATGTTACTTATAGAATCAAAAGCACGGCGGTTTTATACTCACCATATATTCTCATACCTATACTATCTGAGCGCCAGACAGGTTTTTTGATGCCTGTTGTTGGCACAAGTTCAAAGAAAGGCTTTCAGTTTAGCCCTGCATTCTTTTGGGCTATAGATGATGATAAAGATGCGACTTTTTATCTTGATTATCTAAGCAGAAGGGGTTTCGGCAAAGGTATAGAATTTAGATATCTTGATCATACCGGTATAGGCACATGGCAGGCATATCACCTTAAAGATACTGAATTGAAAAAAGATTTTTTTGGATTTAAGGCGGAAGATCGTTTTCAATATAATAATATAACTGGATTCGCCGATATTAATTATATCAACGATCCTGAGTTCTATAAAGAATATGGTTATAATTCACAGGGCAGGATATCAAATCTCTCAGGACTATCAGAAATCAATCGTTTCTTTCAATCATCTGCAGAATTTTCACTACTATCAAGTAATTCGAGATTATATTTCTTGAGCCAATATTGGGTAGATTTGCAGAATCGGGATGAAGAGATACTACAGAGACTTCCAGAACTTGGATATGTTATGAATCCTTTCAGATTAGGTCCTATGCTTTTTTCTATATCATCAAGTCTTTCTAATTTTTATAGGGAAAAGGAAGTCAAAGGTCAGAGGTTATTTATAAATCCTGTTTTTTCGTATTCATTTGGAGATAGTATTCGGCTTTTTCAATCTCTCTCTTTGAGGCAAGCTGCTTATAATCTCACATCAACCAAAGGATTTGACTCAACCCTTCACAGAGAAACATTTGAATACAGGATTAACGCCCTTACAAGGTTATATAAATACTATAGTGGTTTTGTGCACGATATTGAGCTATCTTTAGGTTATAGATTTATCCCTAAGACTAACCAGTCCCCTCTTTTCGATTATAATGAGCTTTTTAATAAAACCTCTCAGCTTGAGCTTGCAATCTTCAATTCGATAAGAGCAAAGGATTTATCTGCATCTATCCTTCTGACACAACCTTATGATTTAAAAGCAAAGGGTAATAGCAACTCATTTCTACCGATTATTTTAGAGGCTACAGTTAATAGCAGTCCTTTTATTTTGAAGTTCGAGACGGCTTATGATTTAAATAAAACAAGTTTGGAGAAGCTAAATTCAATAATAAGCATTAGAATTTCTGATACAACTAATATATATGCAGGCGAAAGATATGATAAGGCGAATGAAATTAAATTTTTTTCTATAGGTGCTGACAAGGTTTTATCGCAATGGGTTACTATTGGTGCCAATTTATCTTATGATGCTAAAGGAGGGGGATTAAGGGATACTATGATTAAGGCTTTATACAAACAGCAGTGCTGGGCAGTGAATGCTGTTTTTTCAAGAAAACCTGGCGATTTGAATAGAGCTGCTGAGTATAACTTCTCTCTTATTTTTGAACTTACAGGCTTGGGAAAATTCAGAACGCTATGAATATAATTATTAACTTCAATAAAGATAAGGGGATTACTTCTTATGATGCAGTTGCTAAGATAAAAAAACTTTTTAAGGTTAAAAAAGCTGGACATGCCGGAACTCTCGACCCTCTTGCTATGGGTATTCTTCTAATATGTCTTAATGAGGCAACTAAGATTACAGGTTATCTTTCTGAACTCGATAAGGAATATATAGCTGTTATGAAATTGGGTGAATCTACTGATACTTATGATAGTGAGGGTAAGATTATTAAGGTTGTAGCTGATTTCAAACTTGACATATCAGAGATAAACAAAACAATTAAGATGTTTATCGGGAATATTGAGCAGACTCCACCTATATATTCAGCAATAAAGATTAACGGCGAACCTCTTTATAAACTTGCACGGAGGGGAATCGAGATAGAAATTAAACCTAGAAAAGTTATTATATACAAGATAGAACTTTTAAGTTTTGAACCACCTTTTCTCTCGATAAATATCTTATGCTCTAAAGGCACTTACATTCGCTCACTTTGTAATGATATTGGAAATGCCCTCGGAGTCGGAGCTCATTTGACATCACTCAAAAGAACTAAAATAGGGGATTTTAAGATTGAAAATTCGGCTAAAATAGATGATCTTCCACAGAAAATAGCTTCCATTCATTCAATTGATGATTCCTTAAAACACCTCCCTGAGGTTAGGCTTTTTGATAGTGAATTGCAAAAGGTTAAAAATGGCAATCTTGTGAGAGAAGATGTATCACATATTTTTGGCAATATAACCACCTCAAAGTATGTCCGCCTCAAAGACCCTGAAGGCAGGATATTGGGGATAGGGAGAATTTCTGGGGGTTGGATTAAGCCAGAAAGGCTGTTTAATCTTTAACTATAAAAATGCAATTGAGCTATCTCTAAAAAAGAGGCAGGATTTACAATGCAGAGAATAAATAATCAAAGGGAGAATCTCATTTGAGATTGCCACGCACCTTTCAGGTGCTTGCAATGACAGCAAAATCAAAGAGTATTTAATGCTCATTACGGATTAGGTAATTTGCTTTTTAGCAGGATATTTTATTATTCTATTTATATTAAACAATGGAGGTTAGGAAGTGTTTTCAATTACAGATAGAGCTGTTGACAAAGCTAAGGAGATTTTGACTGTAGAGGGTAAAAGCGATTGGGGTATAAGGATATATCGCGCTGGTGAGAGCTGTTGCGGCCCATCTTTTGGGTTAGATATAAATGAACTTCCCACAGTTGGGGATGAGGTAATAGAAAGGGATGGTTTAAAACTCTTTTTAGAAAGAATGGCTTTTGAAAGATTAGCAGGGATGCAACTTGACTATTATGATGATGGAGAAAGGGCAGGCTTTATCCTAACAGGAGGTTCTCCATCTTGTAGTTCTTCAAGTTGTAGTAGCTGTTCTTAAATATCTCATGTTTCCTGTTCACAGGTGCAGAAGACTTAGAAGCAATAAAACAATCAGGAGAATGATAAGGGAAACTATCATATCTCCTGATTGTTTTATCTATCCTCTTTTTATTACTTATGGCAAGGGAATAAAAAGACCTATCCCTTCAATGCCAGGATGCTATCAAGAATCTATAGATCAAATATTGAAATCTGCTAAAGAGGTTTATGAGCTTGATATACCTGCCGTATTATTATTCGGCATACCAGAACATAAAGACGAATATGGCAGCAGCGCCTATAAAGAAGACGGTGTGGTGCAGAATGCAATAAAGGCTATAAAAGATAATATACCTGAATTATATGTTATTACAGATGTTTGCATGTGTGAGTATATGAGCCATGGCCATTGCGGTATAGTAGAAAGGGGAACAGTCAATAATGATAGAACGCTTGAACTTCTTTCTAAAACAGCCATTTCTCATATTAAGGCAGGATCTGATATGGTTGCACCTTCTGATATGATGGATGGAAGGGTTAAGATATTAAGAAACTCTCTTGATAGTGAGGGTTATACCGAAGTTCCCATAATGTCTTATGCAGCAAAATACGCTTCTGCTTTTTACGGGCCTTTCAGAGAAGCAGCAGAATCTGCACCTAAATTCGGCGATAGACGCTCTTATCAAATGGACCCTGCAAACAGGAGAGAGGCTCTTAAGGAGGTTGCTCTTGATATTGAGGAGGGAGCAGATATTGTAATGGTTAAACCAGCTCTTTCTTATCTTGATATAATTTCTGATATAAGAAGCAACTTTAATATACCAGTTGCAGCATATAATGTAAGTGGTGAATATGCTATGATTAAGGCTGCTGCCCAGTTGGGTTGGATTGATGAGACTATGGCTATGATGGAGATCCTTATCTCAATAAAACGAGCTGGAGCGGACTTGATCCTGACATATTTTGCGAAGGATGCCTCGATAATCTTAAATAGTTAACTAAGTCTATTCTATGTTTCATGTCTCTTCTGGTAAATAAATTACTAAATATTAACAATTAACTTTCTCATAATCCGTAATGAGCATTAAATACTCTTTGATTTTGCTGTCATTGCAAGCACCTGAAAGGTGAGTGGCAATCCGACCCGAAAAGTCGTTGCGAGGGCGAAGCCCGTGTCAATCTCAAATGAGATTC
Organism: Thermodesulfovibrio yellowstonii; assembly: GCA_020724365.1. GTDB lineage: Bacteria > Nitrospirota > Thermodesulfovibrionia > Thermodesulfovibrionales > Dissulfurispiraceae > DYHD01. Next base: position 6,350 of record DYHD01000082.1, read on the forward strand.
TTCCCCTTCGCTATGCTCAGGGCTTCGGCTCACTCGCTCAGAATGACACTTTGTGTCAGATTGCGGAGCCTGTTCCAAACGAAGTGAGGAATCTCCAAGTTTGCTTCGGCTTCGCTTCGCAACTTCACTCGCAATGACCATGGATTATGGACTTTTCTATTTTTATTGCGATTTTTTTTGTTTGACTTTCATATTATTTTTTTTATATAATGATTAGTTAATGCCACCGTAGCTCAGCAGGCAGAGCAGCTGATTTGTAATCAGCGGGTCAGGGGTTCGATTCCCTTCGGTGGCTCTTAATAAGCTATAGAGGATCAAAATTCTTAAGATTTCTTTACAGTTTGTTTTAAAAAACTTAATAAAAGGAGAGGTACCCGAGTGGCCAAAGGGGACGGGCTGTAAACCCGTTGGCTCTGCCTTCGGAGGTTCGAATCCTCCCCTCTCCATAGCTATTTTGCAGTGAACGGTACTTTCTAATAAGTGTATAGTTATTGAAAGGAAGAAGGGATTGCAATCTTTTTGCTATTCACTGTTTATTTCACTGCAGTAAGTGCGGGAGTAGCTCAGTGGTAGAGCGTCAGCCTTCCAAGCTGAGGGTCGCGGGTTCGAATCCCGTTTCCCGCTCTTAGAAACAGTGAATAATATATAGCCTAAAAGAAAAATACTGTTTTATTATTTTATTCTATTCACTATTAACTATATTTATTGCCCATGTAGCTCAGTCGGCAGAGCACATCCTTGGTAAGGATGAGGTCACCAGTTCAATTCTGGTCATGGGCTTTTGAAAATGTTCTGGAAATGCTTAAGACAAAATTTTGTATAAGCTAATTGGTCTTTTATCAAGACATATAATTTAAGGAGGTCATATGGCTAAGGCAAAGTTTGAGAGGGTTAAGCCTCATGTTAATG
>DYHD01000083.1 GCA_020724365.1 Thermodesulfovibrio yellowstonii
AGAGGGGATATAAAAGAACCATCTCTCAAGGGAGAGGGGATATAAAAGAACCATCCCTCAAGGGAGAGGGGATATAAAAGAACCATTCCTCAAGGGAGAGGGGATATAAAAGAACCATTCCTCAAGGGAGAGGTAACTTTTGGTAGAGTTCTATCTCTATTTTAGGGCTCTATTTTAGGGAGAGTTTCTGAATATTTTAAGTAGAAAAAATTAAAGCCTTTTAATGCCAATACCCCAGTTTCAGTTTGTGCGTATCAAATCGTCTATCTTATTTTGTTATAATACAAAAGAATAACAAGCCAGTAAAAAAAACTATCTTTATTACTTCTTTTTTCAAAAAAATCATGAAAAAAATATTAAAATAGAAAAATAAACGGCAGCAGGTTTTGAGCCAGAGGATATTAAGGGAATGATTTTTTTAAGATTTCTCAAAGGGCTGAAATCAGCAAAATCAAAATAATCAATGTAATGGAGTAATTAATGAATAAGGCAATACTAGTTTTATCTGATGGAATGGTATTTGAGGGAAGAAGCTTTGGTTATGAGGGCGAGAGCATAGGCGAGGTAGTTTTCAATACATCATTGACAGGTTATCAGGAGATTCTTACAGATCCTTCTTATAGAGGACAGATAGTAACGATGACATATACACAGATAGGCAATTATGGGATCAATCCCGAGGATATTGAATCACTTGATGGTCCTAAGGTTGAGGGCTTTATAGTAAAGGAATATTTTGATTTTCACTCTAACTGGCGTTCTTCTATGTCATTAGGACAATATCTCAAAAAAACTGGAGTTACTGCGATAGATGGCATTGACACAAGAGCTTTGACAAGACATATTAGAAATTATGGTGCACAGATGGGAATAATCTCAGCTATTGATTTAAATCCTATGAGCCTGCTGCAAAAGGTCAGAAAACATCCTGGAATATCTGCTATTGACATTGTAAAGAATGTTACAACTAATAAGATTTACAAATGGAATGAGGGATGCTGGAGATGGGAAATTAGAGAGACAGAGCGGCAGAGCGACAGAGCTATAGTAAAGGAAAATAAAATTTCATTAGAAAGCTGCCGCACTACCGCACTATCGAGCTGTTGCTCTGTTGTCGTCTATGATTTTGGAGTAAAATTCAATATTCTAAGAAATCTTTTTGATGCTGGTTTTGATATAACTGTCGTCCCTGCTCATACTCCTGCAGAGGAAGTATTAGAAATGAATCCTGATGGGATACTATTAAGCAATGGACCAGGTGACCCACAGACGGTTACATATGGTATCGAAAATACAAAAAAAATACTCGTCAAAAAACCTATATTTGGAATTTGTCTTGGTCATCAGATACTTGGTCTTGCAATGGGCGGAAAGACATATAAACTTAAATTCGGGCATCACGGAGGGAATCATCCTGTAAAAGATCTACAAACGGGCAAGGTAGAGATAACATCCCAGAATCATAATTATTGCGTTGATATAAATAGTCTTAAAGGACAAGTAAGACTAACTCATAAAAATCTGTTTGACGGTTCTGAGGAGGGCATGCAGCATATTGAACTACCTATTTTTTCTGTGCAGCATCATCCTGAAGCTGGTCCCGGACCTAATGACTCTGCACATTTATTTAAAAGATTCAGGCAGATGATTGGTTAAAAATAAGGCGATCTCCCTTTAGTTTTAAATATAAGATATTCAAAAAGTCCCCAGAGGCTTCCTATAACTACAGAAAAAAACCAACTTATAGAAATGGCTGTTGATGCCTCAGGCGAAACTCCTACAGAACTAAAGAAAAAAATAAAAGCAAATTCCCTAAGACCTATCCCTGAAATTGAGATAGGCAGTAAAGTTATAACAATAATTATAGGTATGAATATCATAATAGAGAATAAAGGTATATCAAAAGACATTGATTTTGACAATATATAAACAGAAAATAATCCAATAGCTTGAATTATCACAGAATATATAAAAGCTTTTATCAGGGCAGTCTTTTTAAAACTGTATATAGCAAAATATTCATAAATCTTTGTTATTAATCTAAAATTTACTCCTAACTTAAATCTAAAGATAACCAAGCTTATGAAAACGAATAAAAAAAATATAATGGGCATGAGCCAAATAAGTAAGTTGCCATTTGAATCTCTTTCTGTATAGCTTAACCCAAAAGGAAAAGCTATTATCCCAACTGTAAGGAGTGCTGAAAACCCAATATACCTATCCATAAAGATTGATGCTATTGCTGTAATATTTGTGTCCAGTTCATCAGCTTTAGATACTTTTTGCATAAATGGTGTAGCTTTTATATCTTTGAGTTCTCTGCTTAGATAATAAGCCTTTAATGCATCACCTCCTATTATGCCTGGTAGGCAGATATTAAAAAATGAACCCATCATATACATTGAAAAAAGCCTTCTTAATTTAATCGTTTGATTTATAAGCAATGACCATCTTATAGATGATATATATATAGAAAAAACATAAAGTCCTGCTGTAAATACAAAGGCTAAGGGATTTAAGAGTTTTAAATTCTGAAGAATTGTCTCTATCTCAACTTTCGAGATAAGCAGATAGAGCAAACTTGCTGATATAATAAATTTTAGAAGAAAGAATAGGAGATTTTTGAATTTTTTACTTGCCGGGTCCAATTATTTTCTTAATAGTGTATATTGGTTTTTTCTGGCTTTCATGATAGACTCTGATGATCATCTCACCGAGCAAGCCCATCCCTATAAACTGAAAGCCGATAATCAGCAGAAGAATGCCGAGCAGCAATAATGGTCTATTGCCGATATCAACAGCATTAATAAATTTCTCCATTGTTAAGTATAAACAGATAATCGTCCCAAAAAGGCTGAAGAAAACACCTATAGGACCGAAAAACTGCATTGGTTTAGTTGAAAAGCTTTGTAAGAACTTGATAGTAAGGAGATCAAGCAATACTTTCAAAGTTCTGTAAATGCCATATTTAGATTTGCCTCTCAATCTTGGATGATGGGTGGTTTCTATCTCATTAATCCTTACTCCATACCAGCTTGCGAGGGCTGGTATAAATCTATGCATCTCCCCATAGAGTCTGAGGTTTTTTATCACATCTCTCCTATATGCCTTGAGAGAGCAACCATAATCATGGAGTCTTACGCCTGTAACTTTGCTTATAAGCCAATTTGCAATTATGGATGGAAGCCTTCTTGATAAAAAAGGATCTTTTCTTTTTTTGCGCCAGCCGCTTACGAGATCATAGCCTTTTATAGCTTCAAGCAGTCTTGGTATATCAGCAGGATCATTTTGCAAATCGCCATCCATTGTGATCACAATATCTCCTCTTGAAAGGTCAAATCCAGCAGCAAAGGCAGCAGTCTGACCAAAATTTCTCCTGAGGCTTAAAACTATGATTCTTTCAAAATCTTTCTTTTGTATTTTCTCAAGTAGGTCAAGAGTCATGTCCAGACTACCATCATCAACATAAAGTATTTCGTACTCCACTCCCATTTTATCGAGAACTTCTTTTAATCGAGCATGGAGAATTTCTACATTTTCTTCTTCATTATAAAGTGGAACTACGACAGATATAGTCATCTTATGCCTCAGAAAGTTATAGGTTTAGGGGTTTCAATCCCCTTGAAATTATAGCAGATAAAGATTGTATATTGCCTTAAAATATTATTCTTTTTATCATAAACCGTTAAGATCTTTTTTTCATAGCTATCAGCCATTTTTGCTAATTCAGAAGGCAACTCAATATTGCCTATTTTAACGAATATAGCATTAAATATTTTCTTGTTTTTATTCCTTTCTATATAACTATTAATATCCTCCCAGAGGTCATATTGATTCATCCTTCTGCCAAGATTAATGCAATAAGTAACAGGGTTGCCTTTAACATAGAAAGCAAGTTGACTGGATACCTGATAGCTATCAGAAAATATAATTACATCGCCCTTTTTTAAAAGCGAATAGTAAATCTTGCCTACTTCATTTCCCAATTTATCCCAACCTCTTAGTCTTGAAGTGGGGTCTAGTTTTGCAGGTATATTAATCAATGAAGGATAATGAGTGAGTGCTGTTACCATAAAGGCTATCATGATGCCAGCGATTAAAAGCGATTTAATAAAAATGGGTTTCCAATTTTTTAGAATTCTATGCTCAGGATTTAAATAATAAATTGTGAAGGCTATAATTGCTGTTATATATCCGTGCATCGCCCAGTTTGCTTGAACTTTACCCTGAAGGCTCTTCAGAATAAAAAAGGCAATCACAGGAATACAAAAGAAAAATAGAAATCTGTGTTGAAGATTAGGTTTATCAGATTTAAAAAGACTATAAAATGCCATAAAAAAGATAATAGGCGTGATTACACCTATCTGAGAGCCTAAAAACGCTCCAAAGTTCTTTAAAGATATCCTGAATCCCTCAGTGATTCCAGCATGTCCAGCAGTGTGTCTCAATGTAACCCAGTCATTTTGTATATTCCATATAATCACTGGGCTGAATATCAGAAAAGCAATAAATACAGCTAAATATGGCTTTAGTGTCTTAAGCAAAAACCTTTTGTCTGAAAATAGCAGAAATAGAAAACAGCATAGAATAAAGAATGACATTGTATATTTAGTCAGAAGTCCCATACCTATAACTATGCCTAATATAATCCAAACTTTATTGTTCGATAGAAAATCAGACAATGAAGAATTTTTTAAAAAAGAACTCGATTCTGATTTAACAATGACAGACCAAAAAAGATACAAAGATAGAATCCAGAAAAAGATAAAGGGTGAATCAATCGAAAATATAATACCAAATGGGGTAAAAAGAGGAATTACCTGAAAAATTAGCGAGCCAAAAACAGCAGAAGGCTCATCGTCATACATACTTTTTATCAGTTTATAAAGAAATAAGCTGCTTAATATTGAAAAAAGGACAGCCATTAATCTTATACCAAACACATTATCACCAAAGATTGATGTGCCTGCATAAATTAAATAGGCTATCATAGGACCTTTTGAGTAATAGCTTAAGTCAAGCCTTCTTGACCATTCCCAATAATGTGCTTCATCAGAGCTTAAGTCAAGGGGACCGTTTGAGATGTAATAGATTCTGAAGATACTCAATGCAAAAAGGATAAAAATAAAGAAGCCTTTGTAAATATTCATTTTTTTATTAAGCAATGTGTATTTAACGAGGGATATAACAAAGATTGATACTAAAAAGCCTACAGAAGCTCCAGCAAGCAAATCCATAGGATAATGAACCCCAACATATACCCTTGAGATAGTAACAAAAAATGCGAGCACAAAGAGATAAAAAGTCGCCCATATAGGAACTTGTTTTCGGGTGAAATAACAAAGAGTGGTCAAGATTGCAAAGGCATTAGCAGAATGATTTGAGGGCATCGAGAAAGAATCTGTGCATCCAGCTAAGAGCCTAACCTCTGGCATTGAAATGCAAGGTCTTATTCGCCCGATGAAATATTTCATTTCATTTGCCAGCCAGTCAGTAAAAATAAACGAAAAAAAAGTAATGATAATTGCAAAAAAAGAAGTCTTAAAGAAAAAAGCTTCTCTTGTAGTTCTATATTTATAATCATGCCATAGAAGAATGATAATGTAAGGTAAAAGGAATAAGTAGCCTTTATTGCTAAATAAAGGCATTAGAAAATCAAAGATAACATTTGTGATATCTGTGTTGATAAATTCAAAAAGATTTCTATCTAAATCTAATAAATTCAATTGAAGGTAACCTATGGGGTAGGAATAGAAATGCCGAAGGCGGGATTCGAACCCGCACAGCCTTGCGACCACCAGACCCTGAACCTGGCGCGTCTGCCAATTCCGCCACTTCGGCTAAATCTATTTTAACACAACTATATAATTCTGATGTGTTAAAATATTCAGGCTATGGAAATAACGACTCCTAATTTTATTCGTACCATTGTCGCAGAAGATGTGGCTGCAGGAAAGCATGGTGGCAAGGTTATTACCAGATTTCCGCCTGAGCCTAACGGCTATCTGCACATAGGTCACGCTAAATCCATATGTCTTAATTTCGGTCAGGCTGCCGAGTTCGGCGGCCATTGTAACCTCAGATTTGACGATACAAATCCGACTAAAGAGGAACAGGAATATGTCGACTCCATCATAGAGGATGTCCGCTGGCTGGGCTTTGACTGGGGGGACAGACTATATTATGCATCAGACTACTTTGACAAGCTGTACGAATGGGCAGTGCAATTAATAAAAATGGGCAAGGCGTACGTCTGCGACCTGACCGCCGAAGAAATACGCGAGTACCGAGGAACTCTAACAGAGCCGGGCAAGGAAAGCCCATATCGCAACCGTTCTGTTGAAGAGAATCTCGATCTCTTTGAGCGTATGAGGAAGGGGGAATTCCCTGACGGCTCAAAAACCCTGCGCGCAAAGATCGATATGGCATCAGGCAATATCAACATGCGCGATCCTGTGATGTACCGCATCAAACACGAAGAACACCACAGGACAGGCGATAAGTGGTGCATATACCCTATGTATGATTATGCACACGGGCAGAGCGATTCAATAGAGGGCGTTACGCATTCCATATGCACAATGGAGTATGAAGACCACAGGCCTTTGTACGACTGGTTTTTAGACCAGTTGAATGTATTTCATCCCCAACAGATAGAGTTTGCACGCCTTAACTTAAGCCACACTGTATTAAGCAAGAGAAGACTTTTAAAACTGGTGAATGAGGGATACGTCAAAGGATGGAATGACCCGAGGATGCCAACCCTTGCAGGCATGAGAAGGCGAGGCTACACGCCTGATGCAATCAGAAATTTCTGCAACCGCATCGGCGTTGCCAAAAAAGAAAGCCTTGTGGATATGGGACTCCTTGAGTATTGCGTGCGCGAGCATTTAAACAAGGTTGCTCCAAGGATGATGGCTGTGCTTCGTCCTCTTAAGGTGGTAATAGATAATTATCCTGAAGGTCAGGAGGAATTGCTGGATGCAATAAACAATCCTGAAGACCCGAATGCAGGAACAAGAAAGGTTCCATTCTCAAAGGTGCTTTATATAGAAAAAGACGACTTCATGGAAACCCCTCCAAAGCAGTTCTTCCGTCTTGCTCCGGGACGTGAAGTAAGGCTGAGGTATGCCTATTTCATTAAATGCGAAAGTGTTGTAAAGAATGAAAACGGAGAGATAGTCGAACTCCACTGCACCTATGATCCTGCCACAAGGG
>DYHD01000084.1 GCA_020724365.1 Thermodesulfovibrio yellowstonii
AGAGGTTAATAGACGGAATAAAACGATTAATAATTTAGAGGTCACAGAGGGGATGAAACAGAATTCCTCTTAACTTATTAATATTTAATATTTTCTCTGTGTTCTCTGTGGTTAATTTTGACAATATGGATAAAATGGTAATGTCAAAAGTTGTATAAAAAACAGGGGTAGTTGCTCTGAAAAACGAAAAACCGCTGGTAGGACAGGCGTCTCGCCTGTGCGTTGCACGCAGACAGGTCTCGCCTATCCTACTATTTGGGGCAGTCTCCTATGATAAAAAGGAGGGAACATGAGGTTTAAAGTGGTGATAATGTATGATTCTGAGTATAAAGGATATGTTGTTGATGTCCCTGAGTTGGCGGGATGTATGAGTCAGGGTAAGACAATAGATGAAGCTATAGAAAATATAAAGGATGCGATTAGGGGATGGTTAGAAGTAGAGAAAAAACATGGAAGATTAGATGTTTTTGAAGAAAAGGATATATTTCTGGGTGAGGTTACTATTTAATTGGGCATATTATCCAATATCTCTGGCAATGAAGCAGTGAAGATTTTTCAAAAGTTTGGCTATATCCTTGACCATCAAACAGGCAGCCATATGATACTTTATCACGACTCACGCCCCACCTTATCAGTTCCAAGTCACAAAGAATTAGCACCGGGATTAATACGAGGGCTTATTAGAAAAAGTGGACTGACAGTAAATGAATTTTTAAAAGCCCGATAGAGAAGAAATGGAAGAAATGGGGTCAAACCTAAAATATACACTTTGTAAAATATAACCTCTACTTTAGAAGGGTCTGGTCTTTAGTCTTGCTATTTTATTAGTTAACTATTCAATAAAGCGGAAAGCCGCAGGCACGACATAATGGTTAAAAAATTATACCTTGATTTATGCGTTTACAACAGGCCATTTGATTATCAGGGGCAGGAGAGAGTGGCATTGGAGACAAGTGCATTCATTTATCTTTTGGAAAAGGTAGAGAAAGGCTCTTATGTCCTTATTGTCTCTGAGGCATTGATATATGAAAATAATAAAAACCTTAATGAACAAAGAAAATCGCGGGTTGCCTCTTATTTTAGTTTAGCCCGGGAGTTTGCGAGGACAGATGCCTCAGATGTAGAAAGAGTAAATTTTTTGAGAGAATTAGGATTTTCTGACATTGATGCCCTACATATGGCTTTATCTGAGAAATGTAGAGCAGATTATTTTGTCACATGCGATGATAATATTATAAAATTATATAAAAGGCATAAAGATTTTATAAAAGTCAATATCGTAAGCTTAATTGAACTTATTAGTTTGGAGGTTAAATAAGAAAGATGGGAAACGCTTTAGCTGAAATAAAGGCCAAAGGATGGAATGCTTTGATAAAGGAGTTAGGACATGCCGGGGCAACCAAGTTTATTTTACTTTATGAACCAGGTGAAGGGGATTATACCAAAGAGCGGAGAGAACTATTCAAGGATATTACAATTGAAGAGATAATGAAAGATATTGAAAAGCTTAAACAGACCAAGTAAGAATGAGAAATGGGGTCAAACCTAAAATATACATTTTATGAACCAATAAACTTCCCGCTGGCAAGCGATTAAGCTGAAACCGAAAGTTGTCACTAATGGGGGCGTAAGTATGAAGACACTAATTATATAAAATCCCTCCTAACCTCCCTTTGCCAAAGGGAGGTATGTGTTCCACTCTATCAAGAGGGGTGTGTTTGCCCTCTTTGCCAAAGAGGGCAAGGGGAGATTTTTCAATAATGACGCCTTACTTATGCTCTTCTTAGTAACTTATACTATTTACGAGAAATTCAAAGGTCTTAATAATATTGAAGATTCAAGAATCGCTTAATCAACTGCAGCTTATTGTAGGGTCATGCTAAGGGAGATTTTTTAAGTGAAGGGATTTTAGGCTAATAAAAAGCGGAGGAGGGGGGATTCGAACCCCCGATGGAGTCACCCCCATAACGATTTTCAAGACCGCCGCTTTCAACCGCTCAGCCACCCCTCCAAGACAATAGGCTTTCACAATAGCAAAGATTCTAAGATATTGACAATCTTAATTCTTGGTAATTCAGATAGCTTAACCACTTATGGTGCGAGAGAGGGGAGTTGAACCCCTACAGGTTGCCCCACTGGATCCTAAGTCCAGCGCGTCTGCCAGTTCCGCCACCCTCGCTAAATAAGATTTTTAATTATCAAGATAATTATTATACCATATCACAAAACGAATAAAATAGGAGTCGAGGGCTGACACCTATTTTGCACACTTTATGTCAGTAAAGGATCAACTATTCCAGCCTCTTTAAACCCTTTAGCTCTAAAAAGACAGCTATCGCACCTGCCGCATGGGATAAAGTTCAATCTTGAATTTTGAATCTTGAATTTTGAATCCAGAGGCTGTGGATCATAGCAGCTCCATGTCAATGAATAATCAATACCCAACTCAATGCCTTTTTTTATTATCTCAGCCTTAGTCATATATAACAAAGGGGCATTTACCTTGAATCTTAGCTCACCTTCAGTAGAGGCTTTTGTAGCGAGATTAGCCATTGTCTCATATGCTCTAAGGTATTCAGGACGGCAGTCCGGATAGCCACTATAATCTACTGCATTAGCTCCGATGAATATATCAGATGCCCCAAGGCTTTCTGCCCATGCAAGCCCGAAAGAAAGAAATATGGTATTGCGTGCAGGAACATATGTCGTAGGGATTATAGATTTTGGATTATCAATTGGATATTGAATATCTGAGACAAAAGCCTCTTTTGTTATCTCTTGATTTTTTGGCACTTCTATATCATGTGATGTTAGGGCTGACTTGCCGATTTCGCCCATGTCAAACTTAATAATAAGATGACTCCTAACCCTTGCTGCTTCAGCCACCATTGTTGCTGATTTTAGTTCACGGCGATGCCTCTGTAAATAATCAAAGCTAAGCGCAAAGAGCTCAAAACCATCTGCTTTTGCTATCCAAAGGGCTGTGCTGGAGTCAATCCCTCCACTCAGAAGAATAACAGCTTTTCTCAACATACCAAACCTTTCTCTTTTTTGGTTTCTTATTTTTTCTTGAAAGCCCTGTTTTCAGTTCCAGCCAAAAGCCGTTTTATGTTAGGGATATGCCTGATGAATATTAAGATAGCAATTATTGCTGCAATGAGAATCTTTTCGTTTGACCTATCAACTATAAAAATAACCACTGGAAGGGTGCCAAAAGAAACCATAGAAGCCAGAGATGAATAACCACTTCTTGCCAAAGTAAAAAGCCAGATGGTAATAGTTATCAGAGCAGCTTGTGGAGATATAACGAGCAATACCCCTAAGCTTGTAGCGACTCCCTTGCCTCCTTTGAATCTCAAAAAAATAGAATAGTTATGTCCTAATATTGCTAATAAGCCTACTAAACCTTCTATTAACAATTGAGGTTTTGTGATATAAGTCTCTAATCCACCAAAATGTGTTATTTGAACATTTAAATTTGATAATAAATGCCTTGCCAAAAGCACCGCTATTGCGCCTTTTGCAATATCACCAAAGAGAGTAATTAGAGCAGATTCCTTGCCAATTGCTCTTAAAACATTTGTAGCGCCAATATTGCCGCTTCCAATTTTTCTTAAATCTACACCTTTGATCTTTGCGATAATCATTCCTATGGGGATTGAGCCTATAATAAAAGATAAGATGCAAACGATAAGCAGATTTTCCATTTATTGAGAATTCCTTTCTGCATTGGAATTATTCTGTGTATGCTTCAAAAAAGAGTGTGTGTATTTCAAGCCAGAGACGATAGTTAAAATGACTGCAATATAGATTAAAACAAGCCCTATATCATAAAAATCAATTAAGCCTATGCCTCCGGGCAGGAGAAGTAGGACGATCGAAGTCATCTGAGTAACAGCCTTAATTTTTCCACCTGTTTCAGCAGGTATGACTATATTTTTTGAAAGCGCAAAGACCCTTAACCCTGTAACGATAAACTCTCTCACCACTATTAGTATTGCTATCCATGCTGAAATCTTTACCATATCTACCAGAAGTATCAGGGCTGATATGACTAGAAATTTATCCGCAATAGGATCTAAAATAATGCCAAATTTTGTTATCTGTCCTGACCTTCTTGCAAAATATCCATCAAGAAAATCAGTTGCCGATGCTATGATAAAAATACTAACACCTAAAAGAGGGTTTTCGGGCGTAATGATTATAAAGAACGGGATTAATATAATCCGTGTTAAAGTCAGGATTGTAGGTATATTAAAATTTACTGTATTCATCCATCAATTCTTCCCACTTGCCTTTTGCTTTAATAATAAGGTTACAGACCTCTCTTACCGCTCCTCTGCCTCCCGGGTTTTTTGTAATAAAAACGGCAGAAGCTTTTGCTTCAGACTCGGCATCTGCCACTGCGATGGGCAGGGCAACCCTTTTCATTATAGATAAATCAACGACATCATCGCCAATATATGCTACTACAGAATCTGAGAAATTAAGCTTCTCTAATAGATGTTCATATGCAACTGTTTTTATATGGCATCTCTGATATATCTCTGTAATGCCCAATTCTTGAGCCCTTCTTTCAACAACCTTTGAATATCTACCAGTGATAATAGCAACTGTAACCCCTACTTTTGAGAGCATTTTGATTCCATGACCATCTCTAACATAAAAAGCCTTTAATTCATTTCCGTCATTATCAAGGATAATGCCGCCATCCGTAAGAACACCATCCACATCTAATATAAGCAATCTTACTTTTTTAGCAATTTCATTAAGTCTTTCAATATTCATTATAGATTCCAATTAAATATGATAAAAATAGTAAATAAGTCCCAAATTGAGCGATTCTTGCTTGATAAGACGCCTAAACCATGGTAGGACAGCCGTCCCGGCTGTCCGAGCATTTTACCTTTTAGGATAGGCGAGACGCCTGTCCTAAAAGGCTTTGTTATAAGAAGCCATTCAATTTAGGTAAATAAGTATAACAGTCAAAATTGTTAAATTACAATTATAGCTCAAAAAATGGAGATAGAAAGTTAATATTCCAAATCCATTATTCTTGTCATTCTGAGAAGCGAATGTGTCCACGAGGAATCTTGCCTTTTCCGATAAGATTCCTCACACACGGATCTTGTAATCCGTCATTGTTACGAAAATACCCCTCTTTGGCAAACTACCTTCTTTGTTCCCCTCTTTGGAAACCATGGGTTAGGGGAGATTTTATGAATTCCAAAGGGGGAATATTATATCTTCATGCCCTTTGTAAGCCAAAGGCTCGTGAGGGGTTAGGTTTATATCATTATCGTATGGTATAATTATATTCATAGTATAATGAAAAAGTTACGCTTATTAAATCTTAAAGAATTCTTAGATTTCTTGCTAAGCCTGCCCCGAGCGATGTAATAAGATTCCTCGCTTCACTCATAATGACAAGCGATAGGTTTATAATAGCTTTAAAGAGACTTTTTCAATAGGCTATCAACCCAAATCCCGATTTGGGCATACCAAAAAACATTGGCACTGGTAGAACAGGGCAAAGCAACAACCCCCTAACCCCCTTTATTAAGGGGGAATAAAAAGGGGAGGACAGACGCTTGCCTGTGCGTGTCCGCATGCAGACAGGTCTCACCTGTCCTGAAAGGTGACTCTTCGGCAATCTCAGGGTGGCTGAGCTGCTGGATTAGGGATGTTTAAAAAATTCTATATCGGGATGTAGTATCAAATTATATATTTCTATGAACATTAAGAGATCTCAGAAGATAGTCATCGCAGGGGTAATCTTTTTTGTTGGGGTAATTCTATTTCTCGGCTGGACTTCCTCCAAAAAGGTCAGAGAGGTCGTCACTGATAATTTCAATCAGCAACAGTTGGTTCTCGCCCGCAATTCTGCCAAACAAATTAAATACGATATTGAATCCCTTAAAAACCAATTGCATGTTATGTCTTCATCAGCTTATATTTTCAAAGATACAAAAGTGCTGCATAATGTAATGGAAATAGTCTTCATGGATATTAAAGGCAGGGGCGGGATTCAAATAAAGTATATTGACAGCAATAAACTGCTTACACATATTGCCGATGATAAAGGAATAATTATTAAAAAGGCTACTTCAAATGACATCAATTACCTGAAACTTGCTAATATGCAGGAAAAAAACGGAAAAATTTATATAAGCGATGTTTCCATTGAGAATATTGCCGGCAATAACAGACCGGTCATAAGTTTTATTCAGCCAGTAAAAAAGGCTTTATCGCCTGCTTCGGATAAATATTCCGGTGTGCTGGTGTTTATTGTCGATGCATATGTATTGATTTCTAAGGTCACCAAGGATATTGTTTCCGGTAAAACCGGGCATGCGTTTGTTATTGACCAGAAAAATATCTTTCTTTATCACCATGAGTATGAATTCATCGGCAGGGATTCCACCGTCGTAAGAAGAGAAATAAGCCCTATAATTCCTTTTGAAAGGATAAACGACATTCAGGCGAACAATATGCTTAAGGGTGAAGAAGGAACTGACTGGTATATTTCCGGTTGGCACAGGGGGGAAGTCGGAGAGATGAAAAAGCTTATTGCATATACCCCTATTAGCCTCAATGACTCGGATGCCCAGATATGGTCAATTGCTATAGTGGCTCCGGTGAGCGAAGTAGAAGATACTATCCATTCGATACAAATTCGCCAGTTTGCATTCCAGCTTTTAATAATTTTGGGAACACTACTATTCGGTCTGCTAAATATACATATGCTTGTTAATTGGTCAGACACGCTTCAGCAGGAGGTTGAGAAGAAAACACTCGAGTTCAAGCTATCCGAAGAAAAATACAAATCCCTTGTTGAAAATGCCGATGATGTTATTTTCACTATAAACCATTTTGGAA
>DYHD01000010.1:0-16915 GCA_020724365.1 Thermodesulfovibrio yellowstonii
ACATTAATCATATAAAATCCCTCCTAACCTCCCTTTGCCAAAGGGAGGTATGTTTACCCTCTATCAAGAAGGATTAAGGGATGTGTGAGCCTGTCTAAAAACTCGCATGTTGTCATTGTCCGGCTTGACCGGACAATCCAGAACCTATTGAAAAGACTGGATTCCCCGATCAAGTCGGGGAATGACAGTCGAGTGAAATCGTAGTTTTTAGACAAGCTCTGTGTTCCCTCTTTGGCAAAGAGGGGCAAGGACTGCCTGCCGCGACTGCGGCGCAGGCAGGGGAGATTTTTCAATAATGACGCCTTACTTATGCACTCCTTAGTAAATGCTACCTTTTCATATTCACCAATTCCTGCATTAAGTCATCTGCAGTTGTGACCACTCTTGAATTAGCTTGAAATCCTCTTTGGGCTGAGATCATCTTGATGAATTCCTCAGCTAAATCAACATTGCTTAGCTCAAGCGTATTAGCAAGAACCCTTCCAAGCCCAGATGTTTTTGGATTGCCAATTATTGGCTGCCCTGATTCATGGGTCTCGGCAAAAAGATTTCTACCCATTTTTAGAAGTCCTGTAGGTGCAACGAATCTGGCAAGTGCAATCTGACCTAAAATCCTTGTTTGACCATTGGTGAAAATTCCAGTTATTATCCCGTCTTCTGAAACCATAACTGTCTTCAAAGAACCAGCAGCGTAGCCGTCCTGACTAATGCTCAAAACAGAAAATGGTGAGGCAAATTGGGTGGTGCCATCTAATCCTGTGCCTGGCGGGGTCTCTCCAGTGCCTGTCCCATAATCAAAGGTTATAGGCTGAGGGGTAGTAACTGAAGGTCCAAAATCGAATTGTATTGGGGTATCATCATTATCATCAATCAATGCACCATTAGTATCAAAAGTAAGAACCTGCGTTCCTGCATCAATAAGTTTATTAGGACTTGTAAGGTCTGGATTAGCATGAACATAATGGACTTCCCATGCATTATCGCCTGTCTTAACAAAATACAGTGTTACAGTATGAGCACCGCCCTGAGAGTCAAATACTGTGATAGTTGTAGATGAATTGAAGTTTGCAGGGTCATCATCGTTGCCGTCTCCATTGCCATCTAAAGTAAATGGGTCGGCTGGAACAACTGCGGTTGCATCCAAATTCACGGCTATTTTTGCCTTTGCTGTGAGGTTAGGAGGGCTTTGAGTTGTGCCTAACTGTAAATTATTTACTTCACCGAGAATTTTTCCTGTTGCGTCTGCAAGGTAACCTTGCAGAAATAAGCCCTCGGGGTTCACAATAAATCCATCTTTATTTAAGGAGAATTGTCCAGCCCTTGTATAATATCTTGCACCAGAGTTGTCTTTAGCTATGAAAAAGCCTTCTCCATCTATTGCCAAGTCTAAAACGCTCGCAGAAGTCTGAAAAGATCCCTGTGAGAAAAGAGACGATACATTGCTGAGCAGCACACCCCTTCCTATTTGAGATGAACCCCCTGCAAGAGTTTGACTGAGTATATCTCCAAAAGAAACCCTACTGCCTTTAAATCCTACGGTATTAATATTTGCGATATTATCTCCGATCACCGTAAGAGCAGTTCCATTTGCACTTATCCCGCTTACTGCAGTATATAATGATGTAATCATTTTAAGACCTCCTTAGCAAATTTCGAGAATTTCATTAAGTTTTAGCTTTATCTTCCCATCCACTATCAGGTATGTTGTATTATTTTCAAAGGTAATACCTGTCACCAATCCCCTTGATGTAGTTGCTGCATCAATAGGCTTGCCATTGGCATCTAAAGCATTTATCTTAAAGGTATAACTGCCTTCAGGCATTTTATTGCCGCTTGAATCCTTACCATCCCATGTATAATTATTTGAACCTGCATTCTGCTGTCCTGCCTCTATTTTCCTGATTAGCTTTCCTGAAGAATCAAAGATAGAGATAGTCACATTTGAAGCATTAGCAGTAAGATTGTAATTGATCTCGCCTTTATCTTTAAGGTTGATTTGATTACCCGAAAATTTTACATTCTTGCCAATGAGATTTACTGTCAGGGTATTCTGTATAGAATTCTGATAAAGTAGCATATCATTCATTTGAAGAACCATATTATTTAAGGCTTCAAGTGAACTAAGCTGTGCAAGTTGTGATGTAAATTCGGTATTGTTCATAGGATTCAGCGGATTTTGATAACGAAGCTGCATCGTAAGCAATTTCAAAAATTCATCCTTACCAGGTGTCTTCTTTGCTGCCATTGTGCTTTGATTTGTTATATTCTGACCTATCTCTAATGTCTCCATTGTAACCTCCTTACTATGCAAAAATGCTGATTAGCTGGTTTTGATTATAATTTCTCTTTAGATTCATTTTCTCTAAAACCTTTGAATCTTTGCCTTTATCATCTTCATTATTATGTGGTGTATCATTTCTTTTATCCCCTAAGGATACCGAGAATCTCCCAATATTTAAACCTTCTTTTAGGAGATTACTTAATATGCTTGAAAGGTTGTTATCGAGAAAGTGCTTGCCTGCAGACTCAGATGCAAGTATATGGGCATTTATAATACCTTTTTCGAGAGTCAGCTCAATATCAAGCATTCCCACCCCATCTGATTCAACTGCGACCCTGAAGGTTGTATCGTTCACTTCTAAAATCTGTAATCTATCGCCATCAATATCTGGCAGTTCAATAGGCACGACCCTTTGTTTTGATATTACTGGTTCAATGATTGTATTTTTATTTATAAAACCTGATAATGTCTCTGGAAAAGGGGTGTTCTTTGCTGGTATAGGCTCTTTTTTCAAATAGTTATTTGGCTCATCTGTTTCTTGTTGATTATCTGATGTGCGAGCCTGCAATAAAAATTCTGCGTCTTTATCAGCAACCAAAAGATAGTCTTTTGTATTAAATAGATTGTTATTTTTATCTAAAAGCCCTTTCATCTCATCTTTAGAAAAGATGTCAGAAACTTCTGTATTTTTAGTCTCTAAAGTTGAGCGATTTATACTTATTTCAACATCACTTAATTCTATTCTCTTATTTTCAGGATTTTTGAAAACAGATTTTGTTAAATTATCAGGATCTTCTATAAATTTAGTCTCCGAAATTGGTTGGTTTATTTTCCTTTCGACTTCACTAAACTCTATACCCTCACCTTTGGTAGCCATAAATATAGGTTCAGACGATTTATTTATTAAGTCCAGCTTTTGATTCATTTGCTTGGCAAAGTCAATATCTGGCTTATTTTCAGGTAAATATATCTTTTCTTTAGTAAGTAGAGATAATGAATTAATATCGTCCCTATTGTTGCCTTCAGTGAGAATTTCCTCAGAGTTATTTGAATGGATAAGGGGTATATAATTAGCTTTTATGAAATTTATCGATTCCAAAACAATTCCTGTAGCATAATGAAGCGATTGAAGATCATTAGGGTCTATCTCTATGTATTCAGAAGCATTCATCGAGGTTGTTTCATTTAATATATCTTGCAATTTTTTTTTATCTAAAAAAATTAAATCATCAGAAAATTGAGATATTCCTTTAGAGACTTTAATGGTTAATGCCTTGTTAATTTTTTCATTTAATACCTTAGCAAGAATAAGATTAAAATTGATTGAGGTGACATCAACACTTTGAGATATAGCAGTGCTATCTAAGCAGGTCTTGATATCATCTCCAAAAACATCATATGTAATCATAGGAAATTCCATATTAAAAATATGGTCAATAATCATGCCAGATGTAAGTCTTTAGTATATGGCAGGGAAAATTTTGAAATTTTAAAAAATATTTAGCAATCTTTGACAGCATATTGAAAAATACCTATGTGTCAGAAAAAGTTGTCATGCTTAAATATTATTATTTTCGAGATTTTCTATCGCTATTTTATGGATTGCGGAGGTAAGGTTGGTAGGATTTTTTTTAAAAAAGATTAATAAAGCAGGAAATAATTCACCTAATAGGAAAATTTTTCTCTATAGCGGTCATGCTTTGAGTGATAGAAGCTGCCTTCTCTACATCCATTACTGCCATTATTGCTGCTATTTTCTTGGGTTTCATTTTTAAAAGTATCTTAACGAGAAGCTCCTCATCTAATAATGAGAGTCTCTGTGCTGCCTCATCAGGTGGCATAGTTTCATATGTCTTTACAATATGTTCAAAGTTTTGATCCTTAATCTGTTCTATCTTTTTAAGAAGATTTTCTATCTGGCTAAGGATCTTACTATATTTTTCTATCTTTTCGTCCACATCCTTTTTAATAGCTTCGAGCCGCTTCTCTTCTTGTTTAATGAAAATCTCTTTATCCTTGAGCTCTGATTGCTTCTTTTCTATCAGCTTTAGCAAATCATCCTGAGCATAAACCGTAGAATTTAATGAAAAGATAAATAAAAGTCCGCAAATAGTATGTAATAGATAAAGTATGAATCTTTTGTATTTATTAATAATATTATTTTCCATTTTTCTTATAAAGAAAATTTAGATCTATCTCATTTTGTTCCTTTTTTTCGGCATCTTTTATCTCTTCTTTGAGAATTTTATTATGTATTATCTCGACCATCTGTTTTTCTTTGTGGGCATTTATTAGCTGTTCTTTTTTTTGTTGGATCTCCTGTGTTTTTAACACTATGATATTTTTCTGTTTTTCTGCCAACTTATTTACATGCAGCAGATAGCTATAAAAAAATTCTAATTCTTTAAGGTTGATTGAACCGTCTTGCTGAGATTGAGTATAATCAGCCATCATTCTTTCAAGATCTTTTTCTATATCAGCAAGCTTTATCCTTTCAACATGTAAAGATTCCAAGTTTTTTTTGAGTTCTGCTTCACATATATCTTTAGTAAATTGTTTTAATTCAAGTATCTTGTAAATTCTATCACTGGTCATGATTTGAGCCCACCTCTCTTTAGTCGAAGGTTAAATACAGACCTTGCATACTATCAGCAAAATCTCGCCTTTCCTCAATTCCCTGTTTTATATACGACTTTAGTTTATCTATTTTATTAAGTGCATAATCAACTTTTGGATTTGTGCCTTCTTTATAGGCGCCTAAATTAATCATATCTTCAAATTTCTTATATATAGCAAATGTTTCTACAAATTTAGAAGAATATTCTTTATGCTTTGAATCCACTATATCTGGCATTACTCTACTTATGCTTTGAAGGATATCAATAGATGGATAAAGGTTTTCAACAGCTAACTCCCTTGATAGCACTATATGTCCATCAAGAATAGCCCTTACTGCATCAGCAACTGGTTCAGATAAATCATCCCCTTCGACTAAGACTGTATATATTCCAGTTATGCTACCTTTTTCTTCTGAGGTTCCTGCTCTTTCAAGCAATTTAGGCAAAAGAGTGAAGACAGATGGAGTATATCCGCGAGCAGTAGGAGGTTCACCAATCGCAAGTCCAATCTCCCTTTGAGCTTGTGCTATTCTTGTTATAGAATCCATTAAGAGAAGCACATCATTGCCTAATTCCCTGAAATATTCAGCTATTGCAGTTGCCACCATAGCAGCCCTTATTTTAGAAAGAGGAGGCTGATCAGATGTGGCGACTACAATAACAGACTTAGCCATCCCTTCCTTTCCGATATCTTTTTCTATAAATTCCCTTACCTCCCTGCCTCTTTCGCCTATTAGTGCAATAACATTCATCGAAGCCTCTGTATAGCGAGCTATCATGCCGAGCAGAACGCTTTTGCCAACACCTGATCCAGCCATTATGCCCAATCTCTGCCCCTTTCCACAGGTTAACAAACCATTTATTGCCCTTATTCCTAAATCCAGTGGTTCAGAAATCCTTCGTCTCTTTAATGGATGCGGTGTTTGAGAATAAATAGGATAATCAATTCCCTTAATTTCTCCTTTTACATCAAGTGGCTCACCTTTATCATTAAGCACTCTGCCGATGAGTTCATTAGAAGCTTTGATAAATGCCCTTTTACCAGTAAAAAGAACACGGCTTCCGGGCCTAACACCTGTAAGATCACCAATACCCATCAGCAAAGCCTTTCCATCCCTGAACCCCACTACTTCAGCGTCAATACAATTGTCGTTAGAATATATTTTACAGGCATCCCCGATACTTGCTCTTAATCCTGTTGCTTTGATGATTATGCCAGTAATCTCTGTAACCATGCCATAAACCCTCAGAGGTTCAGCATTATTAATAGAATCTATATGCCTTGAGAGGTCAATTTTCGGCAAGTTGCACTCCAATCTCATCCAATATGTTTCTGAATTGTTCTTCAGCATCTGTCATAATGATCTCTTCAGGTCCTATTATCTCTGCTCCAAAAAGAGGTGATTTTGCATCCAATTCAAAAACTATATCTGGAGAGATACCCAGCAGAGAAGCTTTATTTTTTATAAATATTTCATTCAGCGAAGGATGTATTTTTATAATAATCTGACCTGTTCTTTGCAGTCTCATCAGTGCCTCTTTGACAATATTAGTGAGAATATCAGGATTTAATGAGATTTCTTTAAGAATAATCCTTTTTGCAAAAGCAAGAGAAAGCTGAAACACCTGTTTTTCAAGGTTCTTTAATTCCCTCTGGCGGAGCTCAATAATGTCAGTTATTATATTTTCAAGTCTTTGGATCAACAATAATGCCTTTTGTTCACCCATCTCAAAACCTGCTTTCTGTCCTGCTTCAAATCCCTTTTCGTATGCTTCTCGCTCTATCTCTTCAAGCCTGAGAGATTTGAATAGTTCGTCTGATATTGGCTCTTCAATTATATCCATATTAACAGCAACTGATTCCGCAATATCCAATGAGGGCATAATATATGGCACAGCACAAACCCGAGAATGTTTTTTACTAAACAAGCTCTTCACCTCCTCTCTTTGCAATGATAACCTTGCCTTCAGTTTCTAATTTTCTTACAACATTGACAATGTTCATTTGAGCTTTTTCAACATCTGAAACCCTAACAGGTCCTTTTGCCTGCATCTCTTCTTTAAGTATAATTGCTGCCCTTTGAGACATATTTCCAAAAATCTTGGCTTTTAATTCTTCAGAAGCCGTTTTTAAGGCAATCGAAAGGTCTTCAGTTGTTATCTCCTTAAGTATCATCTGTACGCCTCTGTTATCTATTGAGACTATATCTTCAAAAACAAACATTAATTGTCTGATAGAGTCACCCAATTCTATATTCTGCTCATCTATCTTTTCTAAGACTAATTTCTCTGTAGCCTTATCACACAGATTCAACATCTCTGCAGCGAATTTTATACCACCAAGCTTTTTGCTCTTACCCTTACTAAGGTCAAGCTGTCCTTTCAAAACCTCTTTGATTTCATCAAGGGCGTTGTCTGATATGCGTCCTGTGTTTGCCATTCTGATAACGATCTCGCTCTTAAGATTTTCTGGCAGACCTGACAACACCTCAGATGCCTGCAATGGTTCGAGGAGGCACATTATAAGTGCTATAGTCTGCGGGTGTTCTGATGAAAGAAAACTAATAAGTGTTTTTGAATCTACCCACTTAAGATCCTCAAGAGGGCTTTCTTGCGATGCAATTTCAAGTATCTTTGAGGCACCATCTTCTCCTAATCCTTTGTAAAGAACCCTCTTGATATAATCCTCTCCTCCGAGGCTTAAAGTGCTATCTGATAAGCCATGTGTAACCTCCTTTGCAAGGCTCTCAACAACCTCGACGGGGATGCTCTTTAATTTAGTCATTTGCATTGTTATTCTACCTATGTCCTGAATATCAAGGCTTTTCAGTATCTCAGCAGCGATATCTTCGCCAACCAAATTTAAGAAAATAGCCGTCTTTTCATATCCATCAAGCTTACTATCTTTCACTTATCCACCCTTTTATAAGATTAGCAGCCTCTTGAGGGTTATTCTTAGCCCATTCTATAACCAGTTCTCTTGGGGTTTTACTAGGCAATTGCTTTTTCTTTCCTGCTTCAATTTCAGCTTTCATAATATCAGGTAATGCTGGTTTTTCAGGCAGTTTGGGAGTTGTAACAACCCTAAGAAGTGGTCTTACAACAAAGATGAAAAATAGCATTATAGCTAAAATTGGAAGGATATATTTTGCTATTTCAATAGCAATAGGAATTATCTCCTTTTCAGTAGGTGGGGCTACATCTTCAATAGGCTGAGATTCAAAAGGCATATTTACAACCTTTATATCATCACCCCTATCAGAGGTAAACCCAATAGCCATTTTTGCCATCTCTTCAAATTGCTTAATCTCTTCTTCTGTTCTTGGGGAATACTTAACTTCTTTTGTATCCTGTTGAGTTGTATAAATGCCGTCAACAAGGATTGCTGCAGAAAGCCTTTTAATTTCCCCGGGCCCACTTATATAATGGCTTGTTGTCTTGGTTATCTCATAATTTATGACTTCATTTTTATTGTCTGTCTGTCCTTTCAACGATGTAGATTGAGGAGTTATTTTGCCAGGTATGTTTGATGTAACACCCGGGGCGCCTCCTGTTGTGCCTGTGGCAGATTTCTCAATATTTCTCTGCTCACTTCTTATCACTTGCCCGTCAGGGTCATACTTCTCCTCTGTCTTTTCTATCTTAGAAAGATTTAGTGTAACAGCAACCTTTGCTCTTACTTTATTTTTTCCGATGACTGGTTCGAACATCGTTGTTATCCTATTTTCAAAGTCTCTTTCAATCATCTGCTGCCTTTCTATCTGAGAATTAGTCATCCCAATCGTCTCATCTGCAACAGAGGTTAGTAATTCCCCTTTGCTATCTACTACAGTTACATCTTTTGGGTCGAGACCTTCGATGCTATTTGCCACAAGGTGGACTATCCCATCAACCTGCCCCTTTGATAACCTTTTATTACTTTTCAGCTTAACAAATACGGATGCTTTTGGCTTTTCTGCTGTTCTAACAAAAACAGATTTTTCGGGGACAGCCAGATGAACCCTACACTGCTCAATCTCGGGAAGCGCTTTTATAGTTCTGGCAAGTTCGCCCTGTAATGCCCTTCGATAATTCAACTTCTGAACAAAATCTGTAGTGGAAAGGTCTGTTTTATCAAAAAGTTCAAAGCCCACACCGCCTCCTTGAGGCAGCCCCTGACTTGCAAGCTGGAGCCTTAAATCATGAACCTTCTCTTCAGGTACTTTTATGGCATTACCTTCAACCTTATAAGGAGTCCTTTCATCCTTGAGCTTTTGCACTATCGCACCCGCATCTTCATCAGAGAGATTTGAATAAAGAGTCTGGTATGAAGGAGACTGAATAAGCACTACCACCAGCATTATAGATGCTATAGCAAGAGTAACTCCGCTAAAAAGCATAAGTTTTTTGATCAAGGAAAGTCCTTTCAGCCAATCAGTTACTCTATTAAGAACAGCCATTTTATACCTGCATCCTCATTACTTCATCATAAGCATTAAGCAGTCTATTTCTGACTTCAACCATCAACTGAAATGACATATCAGCCTTTTCCATCATTATAATCGCTTGTGTGATATCGCCACCTGATGCAAGCTCTTTTACTGCGGAGTCAGCATTATTTTGCGCCTTTGATAGCATTTCCATAGCTTCAGTGATGAGAATATTAAAACCACCAGCAGGTTGTGATTTATTTGTAGTTTGATTTAATTGTAGATTTTTGCTGCCATTTTCAAATATCTTTATATCCGACATTAGTACCTCCCCAGTTCAAGGGTTTTAAGAAACATTGTCTTAGTTATATTAAAGGTTGAGACTGATGCCTCATAAGCTCTGTAAGACATCATCATATTAACCATTTCTTCTATAACATTTATATTCGGCATTTCTACATATCCATCACTTCTTGCATCAGGGTGGGAGGGGTCATGCACAAGCTTAAAAGGTTCGTCAGTCTCTACTATGTCAACAACCTTAACCCCTTCAACATGAGCTGAAACAGGATTAATAGGATTTGTCGAGAAAATGACCTCTTTTCTCTTGAAAGGACCTCCTTGCTCTGTCCTTGTAGAATTCACATTAGCCATATTCGATGCTATAACATTCATTCTCTGTCTTTGTGCCCACAATGCAGAAGCACTTATCTTCAAGGTTCCAAAGGAATCCATATTTACCTCCTAAGTGAGTTTTTAAATATCTTAATTTTTGAAGAGAGCATATTTAAACCTGCCTGATATAGGATTGCATTTTCTGTCATTTTAGCAACCTCTATATCCAGCTCGACATTATTTTCATCAAGCCATGGTTGATTTGATTCACCCTTAATATCTGTAGTGACCACAGGTTCTGTATTTCTAATATGATTTTCAGTTGTAACCTTCAAAGCTATAACTTCGTCCTTAAGATTCATATCAAACTTGATATCCTTAGCCTTATAAAAAGGGGTATCTACATTGGCGATATTAGATGCTATAAAGCTATGCCGAGCTTTAGTGATATAAAGCAAACCTTCTAAAATCTTAAAACCATCGCTCATTATAAAATCTCCTCAACTTAAAAAATTACAATTTTTATGCCAATAAAGGCGATTCAAACTCATATTCATTCAATTTATTCCTGATAGTCCTTACGCTAACCCCTAAGATTTTAGCTGCCTTCGTTTTGTTTCCCTTCACATCATTCAATGTCTTTATAATAAGTTCTTTTTCCATATCCTTCAGCTTGCCATTGCATTTTTTTGAGGATATGATATCTTCAAATAGAAAATCTTTTGTATCTATTATTTTTCCCTTACAAATGAACACCGCTCTTTGAATTATATTCTCAAGCTCCCTGATGTTTCCTCTCCATTGCTGTGATTTAAGAAATTCCATTGCCTCATCTGTAAATCCAGAAATATTCTTTGAGAAAGAGGCTGCATATATTTCCATAAAATGTTTTGCGAGCAAAAGTATATCATCCTGTCTTTCCCTGAGAGGTAATAGCTTAAGGGGAAAAACATTAAGTCTGTAATAAAGGTCTTCTCTAAAACGATTTTCAGCGCATTGTCTTTGTAAATCCTTATTTGTAGTTGCTATAACCCTTACATCAACTGGGACGGGTTTTTTGCCCCCGACTCTATCTACCTCTTTTTCCTGGAGCACTCTGAGAAGCTTCGATTGGAGCACTATTGACATCTCGGCTATCTCATCAAGCAATATAGTGCCGCCATTTGCAATCTCAAACTTACCTGCCTTTTTATCTGAAGCGCCTGTAAATGCCCCTTTCTCAAAGCCAAATAATTCTGATTCAAGAAGGTTATCAGGTATAGCCGCACAGTTAACTGCTACAAATTGCATATCGCTTCTCTTGCTGAGACTATGTATATACCTTGCGAGCAATTCTTTGCCGGTTCCGCTTTCTCCGTATATTAAAACCGTGATATCGCTTGCGGATAGATCTTCTGCAATCTTGAGTATCTTTTGCATCTCCTGATTGTTAGTAATTATCTGCTTCTTTCGTTTTTCCTTACTTAAAATTGAATCAATTGTCTTTTTTATAGTCTCAAATGAAAAGGGTTTCATAAGATAATCCACAGCCCCTTCCTTCATAGTATCCACAGCATTCTCAATGGTAGCAAAGGCTGTAATGACCAAAACAGGTATCTTCAATGATGCTCGGCGAATCTCTTTTAGCAGATCAAGCCCTGTCATAGAAGGCATCTTCATATCTGTTATTACCATAGAAAAATTTGAGCTTAGGATTTTTTCGAGGGCATCTTTGCCGTTGTTAGATAAAACCGCTTTGTAGCCAAGTCTATTTATTGCTTCCATAAGGGCAAGCCTCATCTGAGGGTCATCATCAACTATGAGTATTTGTTGCGAATCTTTCAACACAATCGAACCCCCTTTGCCTTGTTCTTTGAATTTGGTTATGATGGGCAATACTTTTGATTTCAGGTATTTTATTATCTTTTCTGAAGTAAAGACTAAAACAACTGCCTCTTTGAACCTCGCTAGTCGCCTTTATATATCCATTATGAGACTGCATTATCTTTGCAGAAATTGAAAGCCCTAAGCCCGAGCCACCCTCTTTAGTGGTAAAGAATGGATCAAATATCTTTTCAAGGTGCTCATTTCTAATCCCAGCGCCATAATCTCTGATGGCAGCTATAACGAACTCTTTATCTTCACTCATATTTATCTCAATCAGATTATTTATTGCGTCATCGGGCTTAGCCTGTATAGCATTTATTATAAGGTTTAGGAAGACCTGTTTAAGAAGTTCGGCATCCCCCTGTATTTGAGAATCAATGAATGACTTATTAATCTTAGTATATGATGACTCAAGCAAAGGCGATACCATCTCAATACAATCATTAATTATTACATCAAGCCTCAAGGTCTTCATCGCAGGTTTATTGGGGCGGGCAAATATGGACATATTGGTTAACACATTGTTTAAGTTGCTAATGCCTTTTGAGATTCCAGCAGCAAGCCTTTTTTGAGTTGGGTCTTGAATATCGCTTTCGAGTATTGAAGCATATAGTTCAATACTGCAAAGGGGATTCCTTATTTCATGAACAATCTTTGCAGCCATCTCACCCATTGATATAAGCCTCTGATTCCTTTCGTTCTGGGCTTCCAGTTCCCTGAGCCTTGATATATCCCTTATAAGAATTACTTCTCCTTTTGTTTTGCCATCAGAGTTAACCACTTTAGAGTTGGAGAGCGTAACACTGTATTTTTTGTCGTTTGTTATCAAGTAAGTCTCAGATACATCTTCTATAATCCTAATCCCAAGTTCGTCGAGAGGCTTTCCAATCACATTGATAGGATTGAGTTGAAGGTATCTTTCTGCGGATTTATTTATCATTGTTACTTTTTTGTTTTCATCAATGACAATGATTATATCCTCTATGTTATATAATACAGCGTTTAAGTAATCATTGGCTTTCTTAAGATCAGAAAGAACATTATTTAGTTCTAAGTTCTTTTTCTCGAGCTCAAGCGTCAAAAAATTGATCTTTTTCTGCAGGAGTTCATAATAAGATTCTATACTTTTAGATGCAGCTGAAAAACTTTTGAAAGCCTCTTGAAGTTGCGTAATATTCATCAGAAAACTCCTTTTAACTTCTCATTTAAGCTATTTTCTTTTGATTTTACATTTGCAAGACGGTTTAATATATCTTTGCCTTTCTGTAATTTGCTGACAGCTTCGAGAGATTCATTTTTTTCTGAAAGAACCGCTATTCTATAAAGACACCAATCAGAATCTCTCGTTGATAAGGTCTTATTTTTTTCATTGACTTCTAAAGCTGTTTTATATTGTTTAAGTGCTGACTGCCCTTTCCCGAGTTGATAATAAGCATCGGCAAGGACTAAGTTGAATCTTGGCATGTCGTCAATCTTTTTAAGGGCTTTTTCTAAAAAATTGACCAGATTTTGATGATTCTTTATAGTCGGGGGTATTTCAGATGATATGTTTATAAATAAAGAAATATCCTCTGCAGTGAGATTCTTTATCTGCCACAATTCTGTAATAGATTTTTCGTGCTCACCTTTCAATTGCATAATCCTCGCATTTATTCTATTTATATCATCTTTTTGAGCAGTTACCTTTATATTTTGTATGTATCTTGATGATATTTTAATATCTCCCATTTCTGCATAAAATTCTGATAGCAGGAGGTTTGCATACATCTTGCCCTCATTAGAGCCATTCTTAAGCAGCCATTTGCAGACATCAAGATAAGCCTTGCCGTCAGGTTTAAGGTCTCTTACAATCTTGACAATGAAATCAGAGCGAGATGGTTCGAGCAACCATTGCCCTACAGTCTTCCAAAGCTTTAAAAAGTCTTGCCTATCTTTTTTCCTTGCCTCAAGCAGTAAGATTTCAAATTCATCTAAAGCTCTCTTATTAGGATTTTTTCTGAATACAAGCTCTCTTAATACAGATGCAGCATCATGAAATCCACCATCTTTTTTATAAATATCAGCAAGTCTAAGCAATGCCTCATCATAGTCTTTTCCATAAGGATATTTATTTCTTATCTCAACCAATCTTCTTTTTGCTTCCTGTGTGTTACCTCCTCTAATAAAGACTTCAGATAGATGAAGCAGAGCCTTTCTTCTGATAGTCCTCTCAGGGGATTGCTGTGCAAGTTCAAGATGATTAACCGCAATATCCATCTTCCCTTCAGATATAGCTATTATGCCATTGGAAAGTTCGGCTCTATATTTAAGAGGATATTCTTTTACCAATGCGAGATAGACTTTAGCAAAGGATAATTTATTCATAAGTCTGAAATTTTCAGCTAAATTGTATGTAGTTATCTGTGATTTGAGATATCCTCTGTCTCTGTTTATTAAATTAAGATATTGTTCATGGGCTTCCGCTATCCTACCCATTGCATGGAGAGTATCAGCCTTGCCATAAAGAGATCTTAAGGAATTTCCGCTTTTCTGGAAGAATATTAATGCTTCGTTAAGATTGCCTATGTTATATAGAGACTCTGCAAGACCAAGAAATACCTCTTCTTTTAGTTTTGAGTCTGGAAATTGCTTTAGAAAAATCCTATAACAGAGTGCTGCCTCATGATGATTTTTGTTATTTGCATAAGTATTAGCTTTCTCAAAGAAAATATGTTCTTTTTCTTTCTTATCATCTGAAAATATAAATGATAGCCGAAGATGCTCGATGGTCTCATTAAACATATTCATTTTCGCATAAGCCTTTGCATAGGTATAATGATATGAAACACGAGAGTTCTTATCAGGATAGAACCTTGATAGTTCGTTAATAGCATCCAAATATCTTTTTTGCTCTACTAGTTCCCAAGCTTTCTTTACAGGCTCTGGAAAAGCATCTTTATTTATTGCTTCAATTGAAGTAGGTAATAATATCAAGATAAGAAGATAAATAAGCATGAAAATCCTCATGTAGAAGTTTTAGCAACAAATATGCCATTATGCTCAAATCCTGATATAGAATTTTTTAAACATCCTTAATTCAGCATAATAGCCGTCCCGGCTATCATGGTTCGACAAGCTTGTCCTGAGTCTATCGAAGGGTTCACCATGACAGTCACCCTGAACGTTCGACTGAGCTCACGCCGGAGGCTTGTCGAAAGGTCACCTTTCGAGGACAGGCGAGACCTGTCTGCATGCGGACAGAGGTCTGGAATCTTTCCGAATTCCCCCTTAACAAAGGGGGAAAGGGGTTGTAACAGAAGGATTCCTGACACATGGAATAAGTGATATTTGGAAAAGCAATTTAAGATTCAAGATTTAAATTGGTGCTGAAGAAAGACAAAATAAAGTATATTAGAGATGCACGATGCAGTCTGAGGTGTCATTAATATGACACATTTATAAAAAACTTACAAAATGAAAAGCCTATCTTCTGCTATTATCAATACCCATTTTCTTCATCTTTTCGATAAGGGTTGTCCTGTTCAATCCAAGAAGGCTTGCTGCCCTGCTCTTAACTCCGCCTGCCTTTGTAAGGGCATTAATGATAAGAGTTCTTTCCATATTATTGATAATTTTATTAAGATCGCATCCTTTTTCAAATACTTTCTTATCTATTTCAGTGTTATTAGTAATCGGGATTTGATGTTCATAATCATCTGTTTTTGTATGAAGGTGAAATTTTTCGGGCAAGTCAGATATAGTAATAATATTGCTACTTACAAGTATAGAGAGCCTTTCAACAAGATTTTCCAGTTCTCTCACATTACCTTTCCAGTCGTATCGAAATAGACATTTCATCGCATCTTGGGTAAAACTTATAGGCTGCCTATTTCTTTTATTGCAGAAATGCTTAATAAAGTGTTCGAGCAAAAGGGGAATATCCTCGACTTTCTCCCTAAGCGGAGGTAAGTGAATAGGAATGACATTTAATCTATAAAAAAGGTCTTCTCGGAATTTCCCCTCTTTTACGCTCGCTTCAAGGTTTTTATTAGTTGCAGCAATGATCCTGACATCTACCTTGATAGTTTTAAGCCCACCAACTCTTTCGAATTCCCTTTGTTGAAGCACTCTCAGGAGCTTAACCTGTAATGACGGTTCTAATTCACCTATCTCATCTAAAAAAAAGGTTCCACCATGAGCTAACTCAAAACGTCCTATACGAGTATGAATTGCACCAGTAAATGCTCCTTTTTCATGTCCAAAAAGCTCTGATTCAAGAAGCTCTCTTGGTATAGCGGCACAATTAAGAGGGACAAAGGGTTTGTTGAGGCGAGAGCTATTATAGTGAATTGTGCTTGCGATTAGTTCCTTACCCGTTCCACTTTCACCAGTAATTAGAACAGTACTATCAGTATCTGCTATTTTTTCTATCATTTCATAGACCAATTGCATCTTAGGTGAGTCACCTATTAAACCTTCAAAGGCGTACTTCTTTTTCAATTGCTTCTTTAGCATCACATTTTCAATTTGTATTTTTGAGATATTAACAGCCCTTTTAATAACTATTGATAGTTCACTGAGATTAAATGGTTTAGTTATATAATCAAATGCACCATACCTCATTGCCTCGACAGCGGTCTGTATAGTTCCAAAGGCAGTCATTACTATAAAGGGGGTTTTTAGGTTGAGTGAAGAAGCCTCTTTTAGAAGTTCTATTCCTCCAATATTAGGCATAACAAGGTCAGTCAAAATAATGTCGAATTCTTCTTTTTTTATAATTGAGATAGCCTCTTTTCCATCTGAAGCAAGAAAGGCATCAAATCCTTCATTTTTCAAGAATGTTTGGAGCATTTCTCTTATAATTAAGTCGTCATCAATCACTAAAGCTTTAAGCATAGTAAAGAATATCAGATTAAAAAATTCATGTCAATAGATTGACAATACTCAAATCCCGATTTAGATATATCAAATACTGGTAGGATAGGCGACTGCCTGTGCGTGTCCGCATGAAGACAGGTCTCGCCTGTCATTGAAAGGTGACCCTTCGACAAGCCTTCGGCGTGAGCTTAGTCGAATGTTCAGGGTGACTGTCATGGTAGAGGAAATATAGCTTGCCGAGCCTGTCTAAAAACTCGCATGTTGTCATT
>DYHD01000010.1:16925-46177 GCA_020724365.1 Thermodesulfovibrio yellowstonii
AACCTATTGAAAAGACTGGATTCCCCGATCAAGTCGGGGAATGACAGTCGAGTGGAATCGTAGTTTTTAGACAAACTCCACCTGTGCTATTTTCCTTTTTCTTTTTTATTTAATTGTATCAACCTGTTGAAATACTTTACTCACAAAACAGTTTATTTAGTTCTGTAAAGAGTGATAGAATAATTCAACCTCATTAACAAGGAGGAGTTAATATTAGAAGATAGATGGAGTATTGAACCGATGTTTTATTATATAAGGTGTTAGAAATCATGGCAAATTATAAAAATCCTTTTCCGACTGTTGATATTATTATAAAATATAAAGATGGGGTTATTTTGATTAAGAGGAAAAAACCTCCTTTTGGATGGGCTTTACCTGGTGGTTTTGTAGAATACGGCGAAAGTCTTGAAAATGCAGCAATCAGAGAGGCAAAAGAGGAGACTGGACTTGATATCACACTTATACGACAGTTCCATTCCTATTCTGAACCAGACAGAGACCCGCGATTTCATACTATTACCACCGTATATATTGCATCGGCTGATGGAGAGATTGCTGCTGGCTATGACGCAGCAGAAGCAGTTTTATTCTACAGGAATAATTTACCTGATAACATAGTATTTGACCATAAAAAGATTTTAGAAGATTATTTTAATAGGAGGTATTAAGCATGTTAAAAACGATGAGAAAACATGCAAAGTATTTTTATGTTTTATTCTTTATCGTGATACTAACCTTTATCTTCTGGGGGGTCGGGCCGCTCGATAAACCAACAGAAGTTTCCATTGCAGA
This sequence comes from Thermodesulfovibrio yellowstonii, assembly GCA_020724365.1. Classification (GTDB taxonomy): domain Bacteria; phylum Nitrospirota; class Thermodesulfovibrionia; order Thermodesulfovibrionales; family Dissulfurispiraceae; genus DYHD01. The sequence goes on from DYHD01000010.1 coordinate 17,718, forward strand.
GATAGGCAAAGAAAGGATCTCTGTCGAAGAATATTGGAGAACTTATGAAAGGGTAAGGGATTTCTACAGGCAAATATATAAAGAACAATTTACACCAGAGATGGAAGACAAGTTAAAATTAAAGGAAGTGGTTTTGGACGGCATGATTGAAGAAAAAGTGCTACTGATTGCATCTAATGAAATAGGACTAAAGGTGATAGATCAAGAACTTCAGGATACAATAACCACTGATCCAAGATTTATGAGAGATGGGGTATTTAAAAAGGATGTATATCTTAAGACCCTGCAGCTAAACAGGTTGACCCCTGAGTACTTTGAAAATTCAGTTCGACAACAGCTTGCGGTACAAAAGATGAAAAGGCTGATTATGTCTTCAGTTGATATCAGTAAATTCGACCTTATTAATATTGCTCGGGATGAGAAAAAAATGAACGAGATGAAACAAGTCCTTCTCTCACAAAAAAGGGATAAGGTTATGAAGGCTTATATTGAAAACATGAAGCTAAAACTGAATGTCAAGATAAACAAAGATTTGATATCATAAGAAAATAAATTGACCTATCATCTGAGGCTCTTGCAAAAGCCTCCAAAATGTCATTCCGAACCCTTCGCTTTGTTATTCCGAACAAAGTGAGGAATCTTTTCTGGCTCAGGACAGGCTCCGTGAGGAATCTGACCCCGTTGATTTCAAAAGATTTCTCCTTTCAGTCGAAATGACAAACAATGCACTTTGTGTAGTTTTGCAAAAGCCTTAGATGATAAGAATATGCAGATGGGTATTTTCTCTATATTTACGAGAATCTTTAGAAAACTGAGGGATAAATTCATGCCTTAAGTGCTTTTAATTGCACAAGAGGCAAAATTTAAACTTAAATAATCAGGAGGACTAATTGCTCGAGATTCTTGAACAGTTGAGATGGCAGGATGCAGTTGATATCGTTTTAGTATCAATCATTATCTATAGAATCCTCCTTATCATTAAAGGGACTAAAGCTGCCAAGATGCTCATGGGACTTTTGGTCTTGCTTATAGTCTCTTTTTTCTCGAAATATCTCGAACTTTATACCCTTGATTGGATGATATCTAGCTTCTGGGGGCAGGTTGTAATAGCAGTAATTGTACTTTTCCAGCCTGAAATAAGGAGGGCTCTTGCTCAGATGGGTGAGACATCAATACTGCAAAGTCTTACTTCTGCTGAAGGATTGAAATCACTCGAAGAGATTATAAGAGCCACTATATCCCTTGCAAACAAGAAAGTGGGCGCTCTCATAGTGATTGAGAGGGATGTAAGCCTTAAAGATTATATCGAGATCGGGGTATCTCTGGACTCAAGGGTTTCTAAAGAGTTGCTCTTAAGCGTTTTTCACCCGACATCTCCTATTCATGATGGTGCAGTTGTAATAAAAGGCAACAGAATAATGGCTGCAGGTTGTTTTCTTCCTATTGCCCTTGAAGCTGACTTAAGTAAATCTTATGGCACCCGTCACAGAGCAGCTATTGGCATCACAGAAGAAACAGACGCCGTTGCAGTAGTGGTATCTGAGGAAACAGGCAATATCTCAGTAGGTGTTGATGGTAGGCTTGAGACCTATAATGATATCAGCTCTCTAAGAGATAAACTTACAGACTTATTTACTAAGCCCAAAAAGGAGAATTCTTCTTGATACAGAGAAAAAAACTTGAACAAAGGCTGTTTGAGAATATTTGGCTAGTTGTGTTTGCTCTCTTAACTTCTCTTTCACTATGGTTTTTTGTGACCTATAAAGGACAATCTGAGACAGTTGTAGAAGCTTCTATTGAATTTAAAAATATCCCTAAGGGACTTGAGATATTAAAGCAAAACATAAAAAAAGTTAATTTAAACATCAGAGGACACGAGAGGCTTATAAAGAATTTAGGACCTGCTGATTTGAGAGTTATGGTTGACCTTACTAATGCAAAACAAGGGGAGGTTATCCATTATTTTGATAAGGAAAATGTAGCTATCCCAAGGACCATAAAAGTTCTCAGAATCGAGCCCAGTTTTGTAAAGATATCCCTTGATGAATCGATATCGAAGGTTTTGCCTGTAAAAGCCTTTGTACTGGGCTCTCCTGAAAAAAGTTATACAGTTAAGTCTGTCAAAGTTTTGCCATCTTCTGTTACCGTTGAAGGACCTAAAACTGAGATAGCTAAAATAAGAATGTTAAGAACAGAAACAATTGATATTACCGGGCTTGACTCTACTATATCAGTAAATGCAAAAATTAATGCAGATGGAAGGAATGTAAGGATAGACCCTACCGAAGTCAATGTTATCATAACTATTTCAAGGAGCAAGTAATGAAACTTTTTGGCACTGATGGTATAAGGGGAAGAGTTAATATTTTTCCGATGACCCCCGAGATTGTTCTAAAAACTGGCATGGCAATAGCTGAAACCCTAAAGAATTCAAATCTGCACAATATGGTTTTAATTGGCAAAGATACGAGACTTTCGGGTTATTTATTAGAAAGCTCTCTGACTGCAGGGTTATGTTCTTTGGGAATGAATGTTGCGCTTGTCGGTCCCATGCCTACTCCAGCTGTTGCCTTTTTAACAAGGTCACTTAGACTTGATGCTGGGATAGTCATTTCTGCCTCACATAATCCTTTTCAAGATAATGGAATCAAGATATTTTCATCAGAAGGTCTAAAATTATCAGATGATAAAGAAAGGGAAATAGAAGATTTAGTTTTCGATAAGGATTTTCCATCAAAAAGACCAATAAATTCAAAAATTGGCAAGGCTTTTAGGATAGATGACGCAATTGGTAGATATATTGAGTATGTTAAATCCACTATACCTAGAGGATTTAGTCTGGAAGGAATCAGGGCTGTGGTTGATACAGCTAATGGGTCGGCTTATAAAGTAACACCTACATTATTAAAAGAACTTGGGACTAATGTTATATCAATAAATGATAATCCTGATGGAACGAATATTAATGATCATTGCGGTTCAACTCATATGGATTGTATCAAAAAAGCCGTTATTAAGTCTGGAGCAGATATAGGCATTGCACATGATGGAGATGCCGATAGAACACTCTTCGTTGATGAAAAGGGTAGAATCATAGATGGAGACATAGTACTCTCAATCTGGGCTAATGAGCTAAAAGCTCAAGGCAGACTTAAGGGCGATGCAATTGTCGCCACTGTAATGACAAATTCTGGGATTGAGGAATATCTAAGAGCTGGCGGAATTAAGCTTATAAGGTCTAAAGTTGGAGACCGTTATGTCGTGGATGAGATGATAAAAGGGAACTATAATCTTGGGGGGGAACAATCAGGACATATAATCTTCTTTGATTATAATACCACTGGCGATGGTCCAATTACGGCTCTGCAGGTTTTGTATCTTATGAAAAAGAGTAACAAACCTTTATCTGAACTTGCAGCAGGTATCGAACTTTATCCTCAAGTATTGATAAATGTTGCTGTTACAAAAAGTGTTGATATTGAACAAGTGCCAGATATAATGAAGGAAATTAAAAGGGGTCACAATACCTTGAATAATAAAGGTAGGATTTTAATAAGACCCTCTGGAACCGAACCAAAGATAAGGGTTATGGTAGAATCTTATGAATTTGAAAAAGCAAGGTCAATTGCTGAAAAAATAGCAAACTCAATAGAAAAAAGCATGGGCTAAGATAATGCATGAAAGCAGAAGTTAAATTTGATTTATGTATATCTTTCTTTCATTCATTTATGGTGCAGCACTTTTTTATCTCTCTAAATATTTCATCTATACCTGCTTAATAAGCTCTCTCTGTGTTTTATCTTTAATAGCTTTTTATAAATACAAATCCGCCTCATTAAAACTATCTTATATAATCTTTGTCTTGATTTTCTCAACAAGCGGCTTCTTCTATGCAAAATCCTTTAATGTAGTGCTTCCTTCCCCATCTGAACTTGCTGGAAGCACTATAGAAGTGAAGGGTTTTTTGAAATCAGAAAAGGAGACATCTTCAAAAAAGGGAACAATTTTTTTGCAAAATATTGAGGTCATCAGGGCATCAACAGCAGACGGGATAGGTTTGCAGTTTAGAGAACTTCGTGCAATTAATGAAAGCTCGCTTAATAAGGACAAAATCCACCATTTTATAGGGCGATTTTCAAGGGATAGCTACTATCTCAACCCAAGCTCCATGAGTAATCTACCCATCTTTTACATCTCATCAGCAGAAGAAGTTGGAGAATTAAAATCAGGATTTTTTGAGAGTATGAGACAAAATCTTAATATTTTTATGCGTCAATCCTTCTCTGATGATTCATCAGCCTTCCTGCTATCTATCACGACAGGAGAAAGAATCTTTCTCTCAAGCGAGCTAAAAAATGCCTTCAATGTGACCGGACTTGCTCATATACTCAGCATCTCGGGGTCGCATTTTGGACTTTTGTTTGTAATCCTCTTTGGATGTTTCAGGACAATTTTTATATACCTGCCGTATAAAATTTTATCCCGTCTGACTATTTATATTACACCTTCACAAATCGCAGGGATTCTTACTGCCCCATTTCTGCTTTTTTATCTCTTCATATCAGACATGAGCATACCTACTATAAGATCTTTTATCATGATCCTATTCTTTCTAATAGGACTTTTGATAGGCAGGAAGGGGTTCTGGCTGAATACAGTTGCAATTGCAGCTTTTATAATCATATTGATAATGCCTAATTCATTGACAGATATCTCATTTCAGCTATCTTTTATAGCTGTCTTATGTATAGGCATTGCAAGTGAGATGTTGAGACAGGATAAACAAGATAAATTGGATGATGAGATGCCAGCAACAGCAGAGAAGAAAAATATCATATCAGATTTTATCGCGGTTGTCTTAAGATATTTCAGATATTCATTTGCTATATCATTTGCTGCAACTGTAGGAACAGCACCGCTTGTAGCTTATTATTTTTATTACTTTTCTCTAATATCGGTTATGACAAATCTTATAATAACCCCTTTTATATGTTTTATTATTCTTCCATTCACACTTCTGTCATCACTTATTTTTCTCTTTATTGACACCTTTCCATTTATATCATTAATTGATAAAATAACACTTTTTGCTCTCGGTTTGATTAAAGATATCTCATTATGGAATTATGTTGACATTAAGATACCAGCTTTCCCGTTGTTTTTGATTATCACATTTTATGCTGGAATTATATTATTTTTGTTTTTCAAAAACCAGAAGACTAATAGAAACTGGATATCATTATATTCATTGCCTTTGTTAATCTCTATCTTGCCTTTTATTGTCTATGCTTGCCTTAAAGCAATTGAACCAAAGGAATTGACTATTACCTATCTGGATGTCGGACAGGGAGATGCATCAGTCATTGAACTTACAGATAATCGTCTTATTGTTATAGATACAGGCAAATCAGGTTATCAGGTAAGTGAATATCTTAAATATAGAGGCGTTAGAAACATCGATGTTATTGTGTTATCTCATATGCAATCCGACCATTCCGGTGGTATCGCATATTTATTAACTAATTTCAAGGTCGGTGAGATATGGGGAAATGGTTTTAGAGCTAATCTAGAAATCTTTGAGCAAATCTCATATAAGAGACTCAAAAGAGGAGATGTAATACAAGGAGAAGGTTATGTAATAAATATTTTCCATCCTTATGATGAATTCTATACTCATAGTCCTAAGGGAGAGGAAAATAATTATTCGCTTGTATTGAGCATTAAAGGAAAGAAGAATATATTTCTTTTCTCTGGAGATATTGAACAAGAGGCGCAGGAGGATTTATCAAACCTGAAAAAATACATCAGAAGCACCGTTTTAAAAGTCCCGCATCACGGCAGTAAATCCTCTGCCCATGAGGCATTCTATAACATGGTATCTCCTGAGATAGCTATAATCAGTGCAGGCAAGAAAAACCCACATGGCCATCCGCATGAAGATACCCTCTCGATCTTAAAAAATTCTCGCATTTTAAGAACTGATATAGATGGAGCTATAGGATTAAGAGAAATGCCAGATGGAGAATTAAGGGTAAAAACATGTCGTGAATTTCTCTTTAGAGACTCCAAAGATATAAATGATGAACTACATAATTTAAAAAGACTTTTTACAGTCTGGACCTAAATCCGTAGTCATTCCGAACCCCTTACTCTATCATTCTGAACGGAGTGAGAAATCTATCTTTCGTTCGGGATAAACTCCGTTGGGAATGATAGCCATAGCAATAGCTAAAGTATAATCTTTACGGATTATGGTATGGTAACCGATTGTCTCACAATCTTTTATTATTCTGTTATAATAAACATTCGTTTAACTATAAAATATAGATGCATTTTTTGCAGGTATGAAATTTGGAAAAAAACTTTGTAATAGCCATTGACATCGGCGGCACCAATATAAGGCTGGCTCTGGTGAGTCAGGAAAATGAGATTTTACTTAAATTTAAGGAACCAACAGGCATTGGGCATTTTAACATCATTCACAAATTGATTGAAATTGCTTATGAATACTATCCTAATGAGATTTCAGGAATAGGTGTAGCAGTTGCTGGAATTATAGACAGAGAAGCTGGCACTGTAATTAAGTCTCCTAATATTCAATGGCTAAATGGGGTTAATTTGATCTCTGAGATTTCAGAAAGACATAACTTGCCAGTTTTTATTGATAATGATGCAAATGCTGCTGCATACGGAGAAAAAATATCCGGGGCAGGAAAGAATTATAAGAGTTTTGTTATGTTCACTCTTGGCACAGGTATAGGCGGCGGCATAGTTATTAATAACGAATTATTACCGATTGCTGCTGAAATAGGACATATGACCATTAATCCTAACGGAAACAAATGTTCATGCGGTAATATTGGCTGTCTTGAAGCTCATGCATCTGCAACTGCTATTGTTGAATATGCAACCTCACATATAAAAAATGGAGTTGAGAGCATTTTATCGAGGCTTTATAACGGAAACTACTTTAAGATTACAGCTCATGATATTTATAAATCTGCCCTTGAAGGTGATTCCCTCTCCCGCAATACTCTCAAGGAGGCAGGGAAAAGTCTTGGTTTAGGGATTTCAAATGTAATAAATATTTTTAGTCCTGAAGCTGTTATTCTTACAGGTGGTCTTGTTGGATCGTGGAATATATTTATTGAAAATGCCATAAAAGAGGCTTCAAGGAGATCTCTCGCAGAGCTCTTTAATAAAACAAAAATTATACCCTCGTCCTTAGGTGATGATGCAGGGATTATAGGAGCTGCATCCCTTGTCTTTAAGGGCTTTAAGGCTTTTTAAACTGGACTAAAATCAAAAATGCTTATGCAAAAAAATATCAGAAATTTTTCTATAATAGCCCATATTGACCATGGCAAATCTACCCTTGCTGACAGACTTCTTGAAAACACAGGCACTGTCAGTTCAAGGGATATGATAGAACAGGTTCTTGATTCTATGGATCTCGAAAGAGAAAGGGGCATTACTATCAAGGCTCATGCTGTAAGGCTAAATTACAAGGCTAATGATGGAAATACATACATACTGAATCTTATTGATACTCCTGGTCATGTAGATTTTTCCTATGAGGTCTCAAGGAGCCTTGCTTCATGTGAAGGAAGTCTTCTGATAGTTGATGCAACGCAAGGAGTTGAGGCTCAAACCCTTGCAAATGCTTATCTTGCAATAGAACATAATCATGAGATAATTCCTGTTATAAATAAAATAGATCTTCCTGCCTCACAGCCTGAGAATGTCAAAAAACAGATTGAGGAATTCGTAGGGATAGACTGCTCTGATGCTATACTTACAAGCGCCAAGACAGGAGCAGGGACAAAGGATGTTCTTGAAGCGATAGTTAAAAAAATACCCCCGCCTCGTGGCTCAGATGCTAACCCTCTTAAGGCTCTTATATTTGACTCATGGTTCGATAATTATCTTGGGGTTATTGTTTTAGTAAGAGTCTTTGACGGGGTAATTAAATCAGGAATGAAGATAAAATTAATGGCAGTAAATAAGGAATATGAAGTTTCAAGGGTCGGGGTTTTTACTCCTAAAATGGCTGATGCAAAAGAATTATCATCAGGAGAGGTCGGTTATATTATTGCTACTATTAAAAATGTCAGCGATACAAAAATAGGTGACACAATAACTGATGCTGTTAACCCTGTAGAAAGCCCGCTATCAGGCTATAAGGAAGTAAAGCCAATGGTTTTCTGTGGTCTTTATCCTACAGAACCTGTTCAATATGAAGATTTAAAGACCGCTTTGGGCAAATTAAGACTGAACGATGCTTCTTTTACCTTTGAGCATGAGATATCATCAGCATTAGGATTTGGTTTCAGGTGTGGATTTCTTGGGCTTCTCCATATGGAAATAATCCGTGAAAGACTCGAAAGAGAATTCAAGCTTTCTTTGATAAGTACTGCTCCAACAGTCATTTATAAAGTCCATATAGATACAGGAAAAGAGATTTATGTTGATAATCCAAGTTCACTGCCTGAAAGATTTTCTAAAATAGAAGAACCTTATATAAAAGTTACCATTTTTGCTCCGCAGTCTTGTTTAGGTCAGATATTTGAATTGTGTCAGATCAAGAGGGGAATTCAAAAGGATTTTTCATTTATTAGCAAAGAAAGGGTGATTGTCACTTATGAATTACCTCTAAATGAAATCCTATGGGATTTTTACGACAAGCTGAAATCACTCTCAAGGGGCTATGCCTCAATGGATTATGAATTCATCGGTTATAGAGAATCTGACCTTATAAAACTCAATATACTCTTAAATTCAGAAGCAGTGGATGCTTTATCCTTGATAGTCCATAAAGATAAGGCTTATTATAAAGGACGTGAGATAGTAGAAAAACTAAGAACATTGATTCCTCGACAGCTTTTTGAGATTGTTATCCAGGCTGCTGTGGGTAGTAAGATAATTGCAAGGGAGAGCATCAAAGCTCTCAGAAAGAATGTTCTTGCAAAATGTTATGGCGGTGATATAACAAGAAAGAGAAAACTTCTTGAAAAACAGAAAGAAGGTAAGAAAAAGATGAAACAGATAGGAAAGATTGAAATCCCACAGGAGGCTTTTCTGTCTATTTTGACTGTTAAAGAATAAAAGAAAGGAACCCATTAAATATAATGAAAAAACAAACTCAAAACAAACTCTTAGAATATATTAAAGCAATCGCTTTTGCCTTGATATTAGCTCTATTCATAAGGGCATATTTCGTTCAAGCATTTAAAATACCCTCAGGCTCGATGATCCCCACACTTCTTATCGGAGACCATCTTTTAGTAAATAAATTCCTATATGGAACAGAAATTCCTTTTACTGATGATAAAATACTTATTTTAAGGAACCCCCAAAGAGGTGATATCGTAGTCTTTAAATATCCATTGGAGCCTGACAGGGATTTCATTAAAAGGATAATAGCCGTAGAAGGCGATACTATTGAGATAAGGAATAAGAATGTTTTTTTGAACGGGGAAAAAATAAATGAACCATATATTCAGCATACTGATATATATATAATCCCAGTTGATAGGGAGCGAAGGGATAATTTGCTCCCTATAACAGTCCCTGCTGGTAAGTATTTTGTAATGGGAGACAATAGAGATCAGAGCTTTGACAGCAGATACTGGGGATTCCTTGATGCAAAAGACATAAAAGGCAAGGCATTCATTCTATATTGGTCATGGGATAATATAGAGAAGATGCCTCGTTTAAATAGAATAGGAAATTTAATAAATTAGTCTATTATAACTAAAGTATAAAATTATCTGTAAAAATCAAAACAATATGTTTACCGGACTAATAGTTGAACTCGGTGAGATTGTATCTCTTGAGAAAAGGGCTGAAAACGCTATCTTATCTCTTAGATGCAGCAAAATACTTGATGATGTCATTATAGGCGATAGCATCTCAATTAATGGTGTCTGTCTTACAGTGGTGAAGATTAGCGGAGATACTCTCTCATTTGATGTCTCTTATGAGACTTTAAAGGCAACAAATTTAGGACAGCTAAAAAAGTTAGATAGGGTTAATATTGAACCATCTCTGAAGCCAAACTCTAAATTGGGTGGCCACTTTGTTACAGGTCATATTGATGGCATTGGTAGAATAAAGTCTAAAAGGCTATCAGGAAATGTCATGAGGATTGAGATTGAAGCCCCCCCTGAGATTTTAAGATATACAGTTCAAAAGGGTTCTATTGCTATAGATGGCATAAGCCTCACCGTAGTTGATGTCTTTGATGATTCATTCAGCATAGTGATTATACCTCATACGGCATTGATGACAACGATTGGTTTCAAAAATTCGGGTGAGATTGTTAATCTCGAAGCAGATATACTCGGTAAATATGTTGCAAAATTTCTTAATATAAACAGCGATAAAACTTTATTGTCAGCACTTAAAAAGTCTGGTTTTATTTATGATAGGTAAGCTTTTTCATTAGGAGGATAGATGACTATAACAGAAAAGATACTTGCCGCACACTCTTCAAAGGGAAGGGTTTACCCAGGAGAGCTAATAAATGCAAGGGTTGATCTTATACTGGCAAATGATATAACTGCCCCTATTGCGATACAAGAATTTAAAAAAATAGGTGCCAAGGATGTTTTTGATAGAAAAAAGATAGCCTTGATACCCGACCATTTTGCCCCTCAGAAGGATATAAAGGCAGCGGAGCAGTGTAAGATACTGAGGGATTTCTCTGGTGAACATAAACTCGAACTTTATTTTGAGGTTGGCAGAATGGGAGTAGAACATGCTTTACTGCCTGAACAAGGGTTGGTTGCCCCAGGAGAATTAATTATTGGCGCTGACAGCCATACTTGCACTTATGGAGCTCTTGGGGCTTTTGCTACAGGGGTTGGTTCAACCGATGTGGCATCAGCGATGGCAATTGGTGAATGCTGGTTTAAGGTGCCCGAGACAATCAAGTTTATATACTTTGGAAAGCTCAATAAATGGGTGGGCGGAAAAGACTTAATTCTTCATACAATAGGTGATATAGGAGTTGATGGCGCTTTATATAAGGCAATGGAATTTGAGGGAGAGGTAATTAGAAATCTGCCTATGCATGGCAGGCTCACAATGTGCAATATGGCTATTGAAGCTGGAGGCAAAAGCGGGATAATCGTCCCAGATTCTATCACAGAGGAATATGTCAAAGAACGGGTTAAGAGGCATTATACAGTATATAATTCAGATTCAGATGCCTGTTATGAAGAAATCAGGGAATACGATTGTTCAAAAATACCAATTACTATCTCCTGCCCACATTCACCAGCAAATACAAAACCAGCGTCTGAATTGTCTCATATCTGGATTGATCAGGTGGTAATAGGTTCATGCACAAACGGGAGGCTCGAAGACCTTAGAGAAGCGGCAAGTATAATAAAAGGGAAAAAGGTCAATCCAAATGTGCGGATGATAGTAATCCCTGCAACACAACTCATTTACAAACAGGCTATGATCGAAGGGTTAATCGAGATTTTCATTGATGCTGAGGCTGTTGTTTCAACACCTACCTGTGGTCCTTGTCTCGGCGGCTACATGGGAATTCTATCTAAAGGCGAGAGGGCATTAGCAACTACAAATAGGAATTTCATAGGAAGGATGGGACATCCAGAAAGCGAGGTCTATCTTTGCAATCCTGCAGTAGCTGCCGCATCAGCCGTGACTGGCAGGATTACAATACCTCAAGAATTAGGCATGTAAAGATATGTCAAAAAATATAGAAAATAAGCTTAAAGAGATGGGCATTTTTCTACCACTATTGCCAAAACCATTAGGTTCTTATGTGCCATGCATACAAACAGGCAGCTTGTTGTTTCTAAGCGGATTACTCCCATTGAAAGATGGAAGGCTGATTAGAACGGGCAGGTTGGGGGAATCGGTCTCTCTCCCGGATGCTCAGGAAGATGCAAGGCAGATAGTAATCAATGCATTGGCTATAATGCAAGACCATCTCGGAAGCCTTGAAAAAATTAAGAGATGTATTCGTCTAAATGGTTACATTGCCTCAGCAGATGGGTTTACTGATCAGCCACAGGTTTTAAATGCTGCATCCGATCTTATTGTAGACATATTTGGAGACTCAGGCAAGCACACAAGAACTGCCATAGGCGTATATATGCTTCCCCTAAATTCTCCGTTAGAGATTGATTTCATATTTGAGGTTTGATTAGGTGATATAGGTTAGCACATTATTTAATGACTTTTTATCATCTAAAGGCAAGGAGAACGATAAATAACTACTGTTTTATCAAAAGACTCATCACTTGATTTTCCTCATTTTATTGTCCTTAAGGCATCTGCAGGTTCAGGCAAGACTTATGCCCTTTCGCAGAGGTTTGTCCAGTTTATACTCTCTGATAGGATACCCAAAAACCATCTCAGAAATATCCTCGCTATAACATTTTCCAATAACGCCGCAAAAGAGATGAGAGAAAGGATTATTAAATTCTTCAAGAATCTTTATTTTGAAGAGCCTAAAATGATGAAAGAATTCACAAGTCTTGTCTCTTTGGATAAAGAAAAGATATCAAAAAGAGCTGATGTGCTTATAGATGAAATACTTTCGAATTATTCAGATTTTCAGGTAAAGACTATTGACAGCTTTATGGCAAGCATCTTCAAAGCTTCTGCTATTGACTTCGGCTACAATCCTGATTTTGAGATAGTAATGAATAATGACTCCTTTATGGAATATTCCTTCAATCTCTTTTTAAGAAATGTCAGAGAAGGTTCTGATGAGGCAGCCCTTCTTGATAATGCCATTAAAATTATTCATGAACAAAGGAAAGCAGAATCTTCGTTCCTTTGGAATCCTGCTGATAAACTACTTGAAGAACAGAAGAAGATTTATTTGAAAATAGCATCAACGAGTAAAACACCTGTTATAGAAGACTATTCAGTTAAGATAAAAGAGAAATGTGAGCAAATTAAAGATAAAGTAAATGCAATTGAATATGAAATCAAAGGGTCTGGACTTGCAATTAATAATAATTCATCCTTTAAAAGAATCTTTGAATCTGTGGTAAATAAACAATTTACTGAACTCATTGGCGCAGGATTAAAGATTCCACCTGTAAAAAAACCTGATAAAAAGACCTATAATCAAAACAGCTATGAAAGGATAGTTCAAATGTGGTCTGATGCAGTTGATTTAATCAGGGATTATATCAATCTTTACAGCCGCTCTTATTATATGCCCTACCTAAGGGTATATGCAGAATTCGATGATATAATCGAAAAGATTAAAAGATATCAAGGCAAGGTATTTATTGGAGATATAAATTATTATCTCGCAAGCTATCTCGAATCTCATATAGTGCCTGATATATACTTTAGGATAGGTGAAAAAATATATCACTTTCTCATTGATGAATTTCAAGACACATCCCCAATTCAATGGAGAAATCTCTTCCCCCTCATCTCTAATTCTTTATCTCAGGAAGGCAGTTTATTCGTAGTGGGAGATACTAAACAGGCAATTTATGGTTTTAGAGACGCTGACTATAGAATAATGAAAAGATGCGAGACAGAAAAGATATTCCCTTCTGCTGAACATATAGTATCTGAACTCCCGATTAATTTCAGGAGCCTGCCCGAGATTCTGAGATTTAATGAACAAATATTTAAGGGGAATGCAGCTTTAGAAGATAAATATTCTGAACCAGCCCGACGAAGCGGTCTCAGCTATTATAAGCAAAATCCAAGAGATAATGTAGATGAAGGTTATGTAAGCTTTAATTTAATTAAGAGAGGTGATGCCCTCCCTGAAAAACAAAAGCTTATTGAGATAATTGAAGATGTTTTAAAAAGAGGCTATACATACAGCGATATAGCAATACTAACGGCAAGAAATGATGATGTAGTGGTCATTACTCAATGGCTAAACGAGAATAATATAGATTTCATTTCACTAAGCAGTCTTGATGTTAGACAGAGAAAGATAACCAGAGAGATAATTTCTCTTTTAAATTTTCTTGATTCACCTATAGATGACCTTTCCTTTGCAACCTTTATTTCAGGGGACATATTCACTGAAAATCTTATTTTAAAAGACATTGAAGATTCTACTTTAAAGATTCAAAATTTTCTCATCTCATCAAGAGACGAAACCCCTCTATATAAATCATTTCAGAAAGAATTCAATAGCCTTTGGGAGGATTTCTTTGAAGATCTCTTTCGCCTGGTTGGGTATTTACCGCTGTATGAGATAATGATAGGGATTATAAAGATATTCAGGCTCTTTGAGATAAAGGCTGAGGAAGAGGCTTCATTGATAAAAATCCTTGAAGCTGTGAAAGAATTTGAGTCTTATGGAATAAACAACATGAGAGATTTTCTCGATTTTGCTGGATTAGATTCATCGAGCACGGAATGGGATATAGCTCTGCCATCAAATGTAAATGCAGTGAGGGTTATGACTATACATAAGTCAAAGGGACTCGGGTTTCCTTTAGTTATAGCTTTACTATACGGTGATATCAATAAGGGATTTGATTATATATTTGAAGAGTCTCAAGATAAAGTAAGCTTAATGAAAATCAATAGAGATATAGCCAACAGTGACCCCTTACTTGAGCAAATTTATAATGAAGAACGGATAAATGAGACTGTCAATAAACTCAACAGTCTGTATGTTGGATTCACAAGGGCTGAAAGAGAACTCTATGTCATAGGCATTAAAAGAAAGAGAGATGCCTATCCATTTGATTTACTGCCTACCAATGATAGTTCGTGGGGTAGTAAGGTCTTAAATGATAAAAAAACTAAAGCCTATGTTCAATCACCTCTTAATTTAATCTATAATTTCAGAATCCCTACCGAAGCCATCATTGAAGATAAGCAGTTAAATCTAGATGATAGATTATGGGGTGAATATATCCACAAGCTCCTTTCATTAATAGGTGTCGTTACTGACAGGTTTGAGCTTGAACTCCTAGAAATAATCAATTCAGTCAGCAAGGAGATGAATATCAAGCATTCTTTAACTGAAATAAGAGATATCCTGATAAAAATTGTAAATCACATCTCTTTGAAAAACCTTTTTAGGTCAAAACCTGAAAGAATTATAAAAAATGAAATGGAGATTGTATCGAGCTCAGGCAGGCTATTTAGAATAGACAGGGTAGTTATTGATCAAAAGGCAGTTGCAATCTTAGAGTATAAGACAGGTTCAGACAAAAATGTGATTAATCAACATATATCACAGCTTAAGAATTACATGAAATTGCTTCAGGAAATTTTTCCTGAAAAAATGCTCTCAGGGACAATAGCCTACATAGATACAAGAGATATAAATATTATAAAGGTAAAATAAAAATGCTCCCGGCACATATCATCATCTTGCCTGAGGATGGCAACATTATAGATGCAGTAGCAGACCATCTAACCCCAGATGGATGTGATTACTCAAGAAATATTGTTATCTTTCCAAACAGAAGGCCTGCCCACTTCCTGAGAAAGAAATTGGCTATTAGAGATGGTTCTGCTATTATCCCCCCTAATATTTTTTCAATTGATGAATTTATAGATCATCTATACGAAATAGAGCATATAGATATAAAGCTTGAACCTATTGATGCTGTAGCCATTTTATATAAATTACATAAGAAGTCAACCAATCCGCTTGGTGGGAAAGGTTTTATTGAACTGGATAGTTTCTTGCCTTTGGGATTAAAGATATTTAATGACATCGAGGAGCTTTGCATAGAAAAAGTAACCATTTCTCAAGTTAAAAATATTGACCAGTTCATCGAAGGCGGCATACCATTTCAAACATCAAATAGACTCCAGAGCCTTTCATATTTTTATGATGCGTTCTATAAGAATATTGACCAATCCGGCTATTCCACCCGTTCTTCGAGATATAGAAAAACAACTGAAATAATTAAGAAATTTAATTATGACAGATTTAATAAAATCATTTTGGCAGGCTTCTTTGCCCTTACGAAAGCAGAAATTGACATCTTTAAGACTATAATTTTATGGAATAATTCATTATTAATTTTTAAAGACGGGACTGGTATTGATGAAAAGCTCAAAGAAATCTCTATTGAATATAAACTATCTTTGAGTGCTTATGGAGCAAATGAAATCTATTTTTACAGCAGCCCTGATTTTCATGGGCAGGTATTTGGTTTAAGCAGATTAATCAAGGATAAACTTGACAATGGCTTATCTGTGGATGAAAACAGCTTAATCTTAGCACCTTCATCTGATGGACTTATGCCGCTAATCCACAACTGTTTAAGCATCCTTAGCCCAGAATCTTATAATGTCTCGATGGGATATCCGCTTTTTCGGACGCCGATCTTCGGTTTTTTTAATAATTTGATGGAATTGATACTCTCAATTTATGAAGATAAGATATATCTGCTCAATTATGTAAGATTCATCTTACACCCTTATACAAAAAATATATTTCTTAATAACCAAGCAGAATTAACAAGGATTATTTTTCATACTATTGAGGAGGAACTATCCCAAAATCGCACTCTGACTTTTTTAAGCCTGAAAGAGATCGAAAATAATGAGAAAATGCTCCTTAAGATAACTGCTAAATTTCAAGAAATGGGCTCAGCGGTCACAAAGGAAATGATAGCAGCCCATTTAAAAGAGATACATCAAAATACAATTGGCAGATTCAAATCATTCAAAAATATCGGCGACTTTGCTAAAAGGTGTATTGAATTATTGACTTATATATATGAACATAGCACAGCTCGTTTGCACCTTCTTTTTTACCCATTTTCTGAGGCTTTCTTATTGTCACTGCATAAACTATCTAAATCACTCATTAAAGAGCTTTCATTTAATGATTTAAATGGCTACTTCATTTTTTTCAAGAAATATATACTTACATGCAATGCCCCTTTTGAAGGAACACCGATCAGGGGACTTCAAGTGCTCGGATTCCTTGAGACGAGGAATTTAACCTTTGAAAATATATATATCATTGATCTAAATGAGGGTATATTACCCTCAATAAATGAAAGTGATTCTCTTATACCTTTTGCAGTTAGAAAAGGGCTTGGGCTACCCACATATCTCGATAGCGATAAAATAGCCGAATACTACTTTGAGACCTTACTTAAAAGCGCTAAAGAGTCCCATATTTTTTTCATTGAAAATGACAAAATGGAAAAATCACGATTTATTGAAAAGATTCTGTGGCAGAGGCAAAAAAGAGATTCTACCCAAGAAGATAAAAGCTATATAAAGCCGATACAGTATAGAATAAGTCTAAAAAATCCAGCGCCCGTTGAGATTAACAAAACCGAAAAAATGATGAAAATACTTGAGAGTTTTAAATTTACCGCTTCATCACTTGATACATATCTTAGGTGTGGGTTAGCTTTTTACTATAGTTATGTTTTGAAAATTAGGGGAAAAGAAGACATTACCGGTGAAATTGAGAAATTAGATTTAGGCATTTTTATACACAATATTTTGCGAAACTATTTTGGGAAAATTAAAGGCGAAATCCTTAATGAGAAAAATCTCAGCATTGTCAAAATGGAAAAGCTCTTAGAATCAATGTGTAAGATTGAGTTCGGTAATGACCTATCAGGGGCAGCATATCTTATTAAAAAACAGCTCTATAGTCGTTTAATTGACTTGTTAAAAAAATATTATATCCCGCTCTCGAAGGAATGCCTCATAAAAATTGAAGAAAGTGAGTATAAGCTCTTGACTAAAATAAATTCATATCTGCTTGGCGGGCGGATAGATAGTGTAGAAATAAGGGATAGCAAAACAGTTATCATAGACTATAAGACATCTGCAAACGAAAATAATTATAAAATTAATTTTGACAAACTCAAACTTGAAAATAGAGATTCGTGGCAAGAGGCAATCGGCAGTATTCAACTTCCTTTCTATATGATGATTTATTTAGAAGACAAAAAAATTGATATATCAAAGCTTGATGCAATGTTTTTATTGTTAGGTAAGAATGTAATAAATGAAAAAATTGAACTACCTTTTTGCGATGATGAAAACAGAATCAGTGAAAATTATGAAACCTTGAAAAAGACCATATTTCTTATCTTAGATGAAATCAATAAGGCTGATATGCCTTTTCTCCCGCCTAAGAATCTCAAAAAATCTTGTCAATTTTGTGATTATAAAGATATCTGTAGCACCTAAACTTATATCAATAATCATTCTTTAGGATTAATGTTTCGATTAAAAATAAAGGACAGTGGTCATAATCATCACTTGTGCAATACTTTGCCTTAACAGTTTGATTAATCTCACGCTTTACTTCCAAAGCTTCACACATATCCAAATCTTTCTTGCCGAATGGGCAAATTATTAAGCTTGAGATAGAGTCATATGAACTAATGTTCATGGGTTACCTCCTATTTTTTATAAGTTTAATCATTGTAAGTTACAAGAATATTAAATAAGGGTTAAACATATGTGAAAAGAATCAAGAAATTAAAAGCTTTTAAAATCTGAATCTCCTCTTCAGTTATTGAAAAAAAGGGGTCGATAATTTAAAATTATGTAATTGAGATTAATTTTAATTTCCTTCTAAGCCTTGGCATATCCCAAGTGTTCTTTTCACTTCTAAAATACTTTCAGTATATGCACGGCTTTTGTTGAAGAAAATAGACAAGGAGCCTAATAACCCTGATGACAAAACATCAAACTAAGATGAAAAAACAATCACCCAATATTGATAAAGTAGTTCTTATTGGTAATCCAAATGTTGGCAAGAGCGCAATATTTGGATTACTTACAGGAAAATATGTGACGGTCTCTAATTATCCAGGCACTACGGTTGAGGTATCTCAGGGAAATATAAGATTAGATAGCAAGAGACTTCTATTGATAGATACACCGGGCGTTAATAGCCTTATTCCAATGAGCGAGGACGAGAAGGTAACAAGAGATATACTTTTGAAGGAATTGCCTTCAGCAGTGATACAGGTAGGTGATTCTAAGAATTTAAAGAGAACAATTCTCATTACTTTACAGCTTTCAGAGATGGAACTGCCGCTAATACTCGATTTGAACATGATAGATGAGGCTATGGATAGGGGTATATTAATAAACACTGATAGCTTGAAAAAGATTTTTGAAATAGATGTAGTAAGCACTATAGCTCCTCAGAAAAAAGGAATCAAAGAATTAAAAGATGCCCTCTTAAAACCTAAAAAGTCATCGTTAAAAGTTACATATCACCCAGTTATTGAAGAGTATATAGATAAGATATCCCAGCTTTTGCCTGTATCAAATATTTCTAAGAGATCTCTGTCTTTAATGATTTTATGTGAAGATGAGAGTTTAAGGGATTGGTTAAAAGCAAATCTAAAGGCTGTTGTTCTTTCGAAGATCGAGATATTGACAAATGAGTGCAAATTAAAGGTAAAAGACTCTATCTTATACCTCGTGAGTAAAACAAGGATTGAGAAAGCAGAAGAAATAGCCAATAAAGTGGTCACTAAGATAGACACAGGGAAAAGCTTGTTTCTACAGAAAATCGGAAAAATAAGTATGCACCCCATTTATGGCGTCCCTATACTGCTTTTTATACTTTATTGTATATATAAATTTGTTGGTGTCTTTGGCGCTGGCACTCTCGTAGATTTCTTTGAGGAAACCTTATTCGGAGAATATGTCAACCCCATTGCAACAAAGATAGTGCAGGCAGTTATTCCTTTTGAGATTATTCAAGAGCTTCTGGTGGGTGAATATGGGATCGTTACCGTTGCCCTTACATATGCAATAGCAATAATCCTACCTATAACATTCACTTTCTTCATAGCATTTGCACTGCTTGAAGACAGCGGATACCTGCCCCGCCTTGCAATTTTAAGCAACAGGATTTTTAATTTTATCGGATTAAATGGGAAAGCTATCTTACCGATGGTTCTTGGTCTTGGCTGCGGCACAATGGCTGTTATGACTGCAAGGATACTTGAAACAAAGAGAGATAGAATTATAACAACCTTCTTGCTTGCATTGGCTATACCCTGCTCTGCTCAATTAGGCGTTATATTAGGTATGCTAAGTTCTCTATCCTTAAAGGCAACGATTATATGGGGATTCAGCCTTCTTATTGTTGCCTTATTTTCAGGATTTTTGGCATCAAAACTTGTAGGTGGTGAGAGAACTGATTTCTTTCTTGAGATCCCACCACTCCGTATGCCTCATATAAGAAATATAATGGTTAAGACTTTTGGAAGGATTGAATGGTATCTTAGAGAGGCTGTGCCGCTTTTCATACTTGGAACACTTATTCTTTTCATTTTAAATAAGCTCGATATCTTAATTATCATTGAAAAGCTCGCATCACCAATTATAGTGAATGTATTAGACCTGCCTGCAAAGACTACAGAAGCTTTTATTATAGGTTTTTTAAGAAGGGACTATGGGGCTGCTGGTCTTTATACAATGGCTCAACAGGGACTTCTCACTCCTATTCAAACGCTTGTGAGTCTGGTAAGCATCACGCTTTTTGTGCCATGTCTTGCAAATTTCTTTATGATCATTAAAGAAAGAGGCATAAAAACAGCAATCTGGATAGTTGTCATTGTTTTTTCATCTGCATTTATATTTGGGGGAATATTAAACTGGATTTTGAGATATTTTCAGGTTAATCTATAACCTTTAATTCAAAAGGTATTTAGAGGGGTGTTTATGGAAAAAGAGAATTTTCAAGATTTTATTTTAAGCAAAGGGCTTAGAACAACAAAAAAGAGGAATGAGATTTTTGATGAGGTATTAAAAACTGAGGGGCATTTTGACCCTGATGAATTATATATGAGATTAAAACAAAAGGGATCAAAGGTCTCAAGAGCTTCAGTTTATCGCACAATTCCCCTTCTTGTTGAGATTGGCTTAATCGAAGAAGTTGAGAGAGTTGATAAACATGCCCATTATGAAAGAGTATCTGTTGAGTCCCATCATGATCACATGATATGTATGAAATGCGGCAGGGTAATTGAGTTTTATTCACCTACACTTGAGATGCTGCAAGATGAGCTATGTCTAAGAGAGAATTTTACGAAAGTAAGGCATAGCCTTGAAATATATGGGGTTTGCAATAAGTGTAAGTAAGTGATGGAATTAAAATATCTCCTTTATTTTCTAATCGGCGGGACAGTCGTGAGCCTTGTTACATATTTTGCAGGCAATGCAAAAGGATTGTTAGCAGCTTTTTTTGCGAACCTTCCTGTTATAACATTGATTACCTTTCTCACTATTTATTCCGAAGCCGGAGAGAAAGCAGTTGTTGAATATGCAAAGAGTCTTATAGTCATGCTCTTTCCTTGGCTTGCCTATATTTTTTCCATTATTTTCCTTACGCAAAGAATAGGGCTAATACCTTCTCTTGCTATTGGATTGGCTTCTTATTTTATCTTTTCATATCTTATAATAACTATTAAGAAAGGGCTGAATTAATAATGAATGGTTTTATTAAGAAAAATATCTATAGAACAGAAAAAGATAGTTTAAAAGAATTTGAAGATTCCATTGCTATTGAAAAAAGGGTTAAGATTCTTGTAAATGGGAGTGAGATTCTAAGCCTTTATTGCACTCCCCTTATGATTAGAGAATTAGTGATAGGGATTATGATGACTGAAAGCATTATAAAAGGATCTTGGTGTTCTGAAAGAATGTCCATTGTGTATGGGGATGAAGTTGAGGTTGATATAGCAGCAGAAGGAGAGGTCTCAACGGAAGGAGCTGTTGTAACATCAGGATGTATCGGGGGAATAACTTTTCCCAAGAGGCTATCCCTTAAAAAGATTGACGACCCTTTTCGGATAAGTTCAGGCAGAATTTTAAGTTTATTCAAAGAATTCCAACGAGCCTCAGAGCTTTTCAATCTCACAGGCTGTGTCCACAGCGCCGCAATAAGCGATGGGGAGGATATTCTTTGCCTTGCAGAAGATATTGGCAGGCATAATGCTGTGGATAAGGTAATTGGTTATATGCTTCTGGAAAATATGCCTTTTAAGGGAAAGATTATGCTTGCAAGTGGCAGATTGTCCTCAGAAATTGTATCGAAATGCGCTAAATGGGGCATCCCTGTTGTTGCCAGCAGGACATCCCCAACCAGCCTCGCAGTGGAAATTGCTGAAAAGGCAGGGGTTACTCTTGTAGGTTTTGTCCGTGCAGGCAGGATGAATATCTATGCAAATCACGAAAGGGTCATAGTGAGCTAATTTAGGCATGGACAATACAATTTTCAGAGATTACAAAATATTGCTAAGAGGATTAAGCAATAGCTTTTAAAATAATTCACGGTGATTGTATCAAAACCATTTTCGAGTTAATAACATAAAAAATGAGAGAGTTTGTTT
The DNA here is from genome assembly GCA_020724365.1 of Thermodesulfovibrio yellowstonii. Lineage (GTDB taxonomy): Bacteria > Nitrospirota > Thermodesulfovibrionia > Thermodesulfovibrionales > Dissulfurispiraceae > DYHD01. Next base: position 40,049 of record DYHD01000010.1, read on the forward strand.
AATATGGAATTTACTTGACCTTTGAGGCTTCCTCCCTCATAGAGGTGGTATCCCATCCTGCATCAAGATGCTCTTCTTCACCCTTAAGTTCCGAGAGCAGCAGTTGTTCAAGGTCTTCAATCTTCTGACGGGCATTTGTGATATATCCCTTCTTATCATGCCGTAAATGGCTGAGTTCAAAGACTGATTTCTCATCATGATACCTGAAGGTTTTTGATGCCCTGTGAGCCTGATAAGCCCGGAAACCTAAAGCGCGCAGTGCATCTATGCCGACCCTGAGAGATGTATCAAGCGTCTCGCGGTATACATTATTTACCCCTGCGTCAAGGAGTTCATAAGCCTCTGTCCTATCAGAGGCACGGGCAAGGATGCTCAAATGCGGAAAATGCTTTTTTATAGTATGAACCATGCCAAGCATCTTCTCATGGTCATCCATCGCAAGAATGATAAGCTTTGCTTTATCCGCTCCTGCTGAATGAAGAAGGTCGTAGCGTGAGGCATCACCATAGAAAACTTTAAGGCCGAGTTTTCGGAGAAGGTCAACCTTGTCCGAGTCAATTTCCAAGACTGTAACGCCGACTCCATTTGCCCTGAGAAGACGACCGATAATGCTCCCGAAGCTCCCGAATCCTGAAATAATGACAGGATTTTTCTCATCTATGGCATCTGCCTCCCCTGCATCTCTCTCTTTTACGCCTACACTAGGCTGTATAAGTTTTTCGTTGATTAACATCAACAGCGGCGTCAATACCATCGAAAGAGCAACGGCGGCTATCAAAAGATTTGCAGTATCAACGGGCAATACCTGATTTCTGACAGCGAATGTGAAGAGGACAAATGCAAACTCACTGCCTTGTGCAAGGGCAAAGGCAAAGAGCATATTCTGGTCGGTGCTCATCTTAAAAACCCTGCCGACTCCTAAAAGTATAATAAACTTTATAAATATCAAGCCGAAAATTATCATAGCAATAATATCCGGCATTTCTGAGATAAGATTAAAATTGATGGATGCCCCGACAGAAATAAAGAATAAGCCTAGAAGGAGTCCCTTGAATGGTTCGATATCACTCTCAAGCTCATGCCGGTAATCGGAATTTGCAAGAACGACTCCTGCAAGAAATGTCCCCAGCGCAGGACTCAGGCCGATTTTAGACATGAGCATAGCGATTCCTATAATGAGCAGTAAAGCTGCTGCAGTAAAAACCTCCCTCAAACGCGTCTTTGCAATGAAGCTAAATATATGCCCTATTATAAAACGACCGGCTATGATGATAGCTGCTATTGCCCCGAATATCACAATTGCGTGCAGCCAGTCAGGAAGCCCTTCAACCCATAAAGCTCCTTTTTCGGGAGCGTGGTCTGTTGAAGATATTGCCGGATCTAAGCCGCCCGCGCCGATTGCTAATACAGGCAGGAAGGCGAGCATCGGTATCACAGCAATATCCTGAAATAATAGGACAGAAAACGATCTCTGCCCTCCGTCTGTCCCCATAAGCCCTTTTTCTTTCATTGTCTGGAGCACGATAGCCGTTGATGACAATGAAAGTATCATCCCGACAGCAACGGCGCTTTGAAAAGGCACTCCAAAGGCTACTGCGATGAGAGATATAATTGCTGTTGAAGCGCATACCTGCAAACCACCCATGCCGAGAATCGGGCCGCGCAAACGCCAGAGCAGGGAAGGCTGAAGCTCCAGTCCAACCAAAAATAGCATCATAATGACGCCGAACTCGGCAAAATGCATTATATCCTGCCCTTCATCACCAATAAGCTTTATGCCGAAAGGACCGATAATAACGCCGGCTATAAGATATCCCAAAATAGAACCCAATCCGAGCCGCTTAGCTATCGGAACTGAGATGACTGCTGCCGCAAGGAATACAAGTGCGTGAAAAAAGAAATTTTCTCCTGTCATATTATCCTTTTCCGATTATCTTATTATGACTTTATCCATATGCTCATTGAGTCTTTTAAATTTGCGCGCTGCCTCAAGGTCAAACTTGTTGTCCCTGAGGGCTATTACCAATTTACGGTAATCTTCGGAATGGCTGATAATCTCAGGCTCAGTCAAAGAATGAGTGCCATGAACAACAAACGGCGGCAGAAAATGCATCCCGCAGACACGGGCAAGCTGGCTGACGGGATGGAGGAATTCTTGGATCGTAAAACGGTTAAATCCATCTTTAGAGTATAGAGACTCCCTCGCACCGGTAGTAATAGCGCAAAACAGTTTCTTTCCCCTTAATGCAATACCGCCTTTACCGTAAGCCCACTTATGGGTAAGCACAAGATCCTGCCATTCCTTTAACAGTGCAGGGACATTGTACCAGAACAGCGGATACTGAAATATTATAATATCGCTGTCTTTCAGTAGTTTTTGCTCTTTTGCGACATTTATGTGAAAATCGGGGTAGAATTCATAAATATCATGAACAGTGACACTTTCAATATCCCTGACCGCACCCAACAATACCTTATTCACCCGTGACTTTTGTAGAGCAGGATGGGCGAAAATTATCAGAATGTGATTCTCATATTTATTACTTTCCATATCCTTATTCTCTCATAAGGCTTACGAGTAGTTCAAATGCAAAGCAACGATTCAAGTTAACGTGCTGGAGGGATAGAACAGTAATCAGCCTTGAACCTTGCCTGTTGTGATGTCAAAAACGGGGTAATTATCTTGAAACTGATTGAGGAATTATCATGAAACTAACCGAGGGTTTTCGCTGAAACTCGACATGCACAGCATACGGATGGTTCTCTTTATTCTTCTTCCAGCCTCCTTTAGTTTAAAAATTAAACTATTTCCCCCAGACTTTTTCTGGAGATTTTGATGGGATTTTATTTACTTGAACTGTCCCTTGTTAAGGGCTGACACTATAGTTACACAGGCCTGTTCTAAGCAGTCGTGTTATCCTTCGACAAGCTCAGGGTGACAGATGTCATGGTGCGCCCTTCGGTAAACTCAGGGCAGGCTTGTCAAGTGGTAAGCTTGTCGAACCATGCATCTTACCCAAACAAGTTGGAAAATGATGATAATTTTAAATTTTTAATATCTTGCGGTCTCTGCATCAGGGTTCTTTATTGCTTCTGAAAATATAATTTAAACAATTATAATGCAAATAGCAGAAATATTTATTTGACATTTTTGCATTATTTTTGATATTATTTAAATATAATTAAGCTATTTGGGAAGGAACATGGAACAGGAAAGCAGGCATGAACGGTTTAAAAGAATAGCAGCCAAAAGAACAAACGATATCCTTGAGAAAATAAGAATATTGGGAAACTGCTCTAATAAAAGCACCTATGAATACACTGAAGAAGAAGTTAATAAGATTTTCTCAGAAATTGAAAAACAACTAAAGCTGACTAAAGCTAAATTTTTGATGGGGAAAGGGAAGAGGTTTAAGCTGTGATTACAAAAGAAAAAGCATTTCCTAATAGAGAAAAATTGCTTCTTGTCATTTATGAAATGTCTTCAAACCAAAAGAGCACATTGAAATATGAGGATTTTGCTGTTAAGGCATTTAAAGAATATCCTGAATTTCAATTGCGAGGTTATCCAGAATATCCTGATACTGAACATATCACAAAACGGCTATACGACCTCCGCAAGGAGGGCTTAATTAAACTGCACAATAAATTTATAACATTAACCGAAAAAGGCAAAACACATGCAAAACAACTCATAAAAGCACGGTCAGGCATTTCTCGGAAACCATCACAAAAATTAAGCCGAGATATTTTAAGTGAGATAAATAGGATAAAAAATACAGATGCTTTTCAATTATTTAGTACAGATAAAAAAGACCAGATAGTTGATACGGACCTCTTTGCTTATCTTGGAACAACCGTTAAAACGGAAAGGACAGATTTCAGAGCGCGTATTAAAACCATTCAAGATGTTATAGATAGTATTAAAGGAAAAGATGAGTATAAGATAATTAACGAATTGTATAACTACCTCTTTGAGAGATTTAAACACATAATAAAAGAAAAATTATCAATAGGTTATCCAAGGAGGAAACATGAGTGAAATATTAGAAATTATGGAAGAAAAAAATGTAATAGATGACCATTTGCTTAACATCATCGGCAATGAATTTAAGTTTAATCATGAAAAAGGACTTTCAGAATGGCTTAAAAACTCAGCTGATGCTTACCTTAGAGCAGATAAAGAAGATGATGAAAGCTTTGTTATTTTTAGATTTAGGGATAGAGATGAGATAATTTTTGAATGTATAGATTTTGTAGGGATGACATCGGATGACATTGATAATGCATTAAAGCGGTGGGGTGATCCTGAAGCTGCTAAAAGAGGAACAGGTAAAAGGACATTCGGTGGTCATGGAAATGGTGGAAAGTTTTATATGAGACAAATGTTTAAGCAATCGCATTTCATCACATATAGAGCAGGTAAGCTTAATGTTTTTGGATTTAATGAAAATAAGCGATATGGGTTTGCAAAAGGTTTTAAAGATAGAGAAGTAAGTCTTGAGGATGCAATGAAGTTTGCTGAAATACATAATACGGACCTTCCGCCAAACATAAGAAAAGCCATTTTAAATGGAAAAACTGGATTTACAGTAGCGAGAGGAATTCATCCAGAGAAAATAGTCAGAAGAAAGTTCAATTTAGATAAGCTCTGTGAAAAATTTAAACATTATCCGCAGGCAAGGATGATACTCAAATATAAGCCAATTTCTGTTATTTACAGTGATAAAATATTTATCCATCGTCTCCTTCCAGAGGAAATCCTTCCAATGCCAGAGTTTGAGAAGCCTACAGAGATTCCAATACCTCCGACTATCATTTGGGATGAAAACGGAGATAAGGAAACTGTTTTGTTTGCCGATGATAAATATCCTCGAGGCAAACTTATTCTTTATACATCCAGTGAACCATTATCGAGAAATAGTCGGCTTGGAGACTTAAACCGTATTGATATTATTGGTGAGATTGGAGTAATAGCCTCCTATAAAATACAAGAGCTCGGTTATATAGCTCGCTTATCACCAGCAGAATTCATTTATGGTGAATATTATTGTCCGATACTGGAAGATCCAGATGATGACTGCATAAAAAATGATAGAAGCACTCTCGTTGAGAATACAAAAACCAAGGCTCTGCGAAAATGGATAGGACAACAAATAGATGAACTTGCTGAGAAAATTGAAGAAAAGGAGAAAAAAGAAATACGTACAAAGAATATTGAGATATTATCTGATATTAACAAAGTGTTAAATGATTGGAAAAACAAATTTATGTCAAAGGTCATGAGGGAAATACTCGGTGGTATTGGCGAAGGAGCAGGAGCTGGCTATGGCACTGGAGGTAGTAGTGGTGGTATAGGTGGAGAAAGAAGTAGGGGAACTGGTGGAGAAAGAGGAAGTGGAGTGGGAGAAAAAGCAGGTGGTGGAGGCACAGAGCCCAAACCAAGGCAGGCCTTCCCTAAAGTGCTTCTTTCTGGTATAGATAAAGATCCATTTAATCCTGAAGAAACTATAACCCTTAGTGATAGACAGCCTCCTGTTTATCAGAGACCGCAAGATGTTCGTGCTGGAATATATTGGATAAATACATCAAGAAAGCTTGCTCAATATATTATTGATAAACATGGTACTAAACATATGAAATGGCGAGATTATCACCTTCAAAGAATGATAGATGTAATTTGTAAAGAAGCTGTTCATAGGCTTGAAAAACAGGATCCAGAAAACTTTAATGCTGACAGAGTAGATGCTGAAATCATAGATAAATTAGTTAGCAAAGCGCATGACAGTGCTGTAGAATCTCTTGGGATGTATTTATTTGAAGAAGAATATAAAACGCCACAGGAAGAACGGGAAGAACTTGTTAAGACAGTGCTTAGAAAGCTTGATCCGGAGGAACAACAAAGACTTTTAAGGGAAATAGAGGAAGCAATTGATTTCAAGAGCAAAGAGAGATGAAATAATTTCTTTGATGAGGAAAGTATTACACATACCAATAGAAGGCAAAATCTGCACTACTTCTAATAGATGATCTTAACCTGTCTGTAAGAGCTACAAATTCTGATTTTATTTTATTGTTGTAACCTCTCACATTATTTTGACTAAAATTCTCACATTATATTGAACAATA
>DYHD01000011.1 GCA_020724365.1 Thermodesulfovibrio yellowstonii
ATCGGGTGATTAGCTCAGTTGGTAGAGCAGCTGACTCTTAATCAGCGGGTCGCAGGTTCGAATCCTGCACGGCTCACCAAGTATTTTCAAGGCTTTACGCTGATTAAGACTCACCTGCTAAACTCAAATTGTATAGTTTTTGTATAGTTGATTTGCCTGATATAGCATTTTCAAGCATCAAGGGAAAGCGGTTGAGAGTTACCACCGTGTCGCTACGGTTCATGACACCGTAACTATCCCCTGAAAGGTTGAAATGCTTTGCTTATACCGCTATTTCAAGCGCTATCCTGTCATAGTTAATTATCGGAGTTGTTTTGTTATCAGTCTCTTTCTTTTCAATCAATCCTATTTGCTCTAAATATTTCACATCCTCTGCAATGTTCTTGACATTTCTTTTTGCCATCCGTGCAAGCTCATTAATTGAAGAAGGTTTCTTTGTCTTGATGATGTGCAGAAGTTCAAGCCTCTTAGGTGTTAATGCCTTTCTTAAAGCCTCAAAATTTGTGAAATATATTTCAGGTTCTTTAACAGGCTTAAACCGTTCTCCCTTTTCAACCCTTTTCATAACACTTGCCGTATCCTTCAAAATCTCTTTAGGGTTTCTAATCCCTACTTTTACTTTTTTAACCTTCATAGCTTTACGCCTCTCTTATACTGTTCAATGTCATTATAAAAATCTTCTAAAAGCTGGTCTATGCCTTTAAACTCGTAATGTTTTTCGGTCTTACCGTAATGCCTGTGGTCTCCCTTGCCCTCAGCGTTATCATAGCCTATTACCCTTTCGTAATTCACAATATAAACCATTGAATATTTAATGCCATGCTGTTTATCGCTTGTAATCTCCGGCAATTGCCATGCCTTTATCTCCATGATATTCCCTAATTCATCAACAACTTTCTTATAAACAATTAACTCTGCTGGCATCTATTGGTATTTTAGACCTATATTTTATTTCTGTCAACATTGCTATAAAAAACCCCGATTAAGCCCGCACTCTTTTTTCTAAAATGTCTTGTAAATTGCCTTCAAAAGCTTGATACAAGCTATAATATGCAAGTGTATGTGTAATAGAACATGAGGTTTCCACTGTATAGTTTTTGTATAGTAATTAGGGTAAAAAACGGTAAAAAATACATTCCCTTTATCTTGATAAATCAAGCATTATCAACCATTAGAGAACAAGAGAGAAAACCATGAATACCGTGAAAATTATTCGTAATCAGCAGTTCAAGGATTCAAATCCCTTTCTCAGCTTGTTTATTTTCAAGGGTTTCCGTTAAGATGTAAGCTTTGAGACTGCATCTTCTATTCTATCGAGACCTTTGTTAATATTTTCCATTGATATAGCATAAGAAACCCTTATATGAGCATCGCTTCCAAAGGCTCCACCATGCACCAAAGCCACTTTGGCAAATTCCAAAAGATATATAGCAAAATCCATTGAAGAACTTATAATCTTTCCATCTGGGGTCTTCTTTCCGTAGAGTTTGGAAACATTAGGAAATGCGTAAAAAGCCCCGTTTGGGGTAAGACAATTTATTCCCTCTATAGAGTTAAGCCTATTTACCAGGAAAGTCCGTCTTCTGTCAAACTCCTCCCGCATAGTCATTATGAAGTTCAGATTGCCTGTAAGTGCTGCAACAGCAGCCTTTTGAGCTATTGATGTAGGATTCGATGTGGACTGACTCTGGATATTTGTCATAGATTGAATAATATCCTTAGCTCCAGCAGCAAACCCTATTCGCCAACCTGTCATTGAATGTGACTTTGAAAGACCGTTGACAACGATTGTTTTATTTTTAATTTCTTCTCCGAAAGAAGCTACACTCGTATGTGTTGCTCCGTCATAAACAAGCTTCTCGTATATCTCATCAGAAACAATATATATGTCATATCTCAAGGCTATATCAGCTATAGCCTCAAGAGTTTTTTTATCGTAAGTAATGCCTGTTGGATTAGATGGAGAGTTTAGTATAAGGGCGCGGGTTTTTTTAGTTATTTTTGATTTAAGTTCATCAGGATTGAGTATAAAGCTATCTTTCTCATGCGTCTTGATAAACACAGGGATTGCATCATTTAAAATGACCTGGTCAGGATAAGACACCCAGTAAGGAGATGGTATAAGTACCTCATCGCCAGGATTGTAAAGTGCTTGAGCGATATTATAAAGGCTATGTTTTGCTCCGCACGACACTAATATATTTTCTCTATCATACTTGAGATTATTGTCAGATTCAAATTTTTGTATAATGGCATCCTTAAGCTCCAGAATGCCCCCTACAGGGGTGTATCTAGTAAAGCCGTCTTTTATCGCCTTAATTGCAGCATCTTTAATATATTCAGGCGTATCATAATCTGGTTCTCCAGCCCCGAAATTGACTATATCAATTCCTTTTGATGCCATTTCTTTGGCTTTTGCATCCATTGCAAGGGTAGGAGAAGGCTTAATTCCCATAGCTCTCTCAGAAATCATTATATTAATCCTCCTAATTTATATATCGGCAGATAATATAAAACATTTCATTACCTAAATAATAGAGTGTTTCAAATCCATTCATAATTTCAGGAGGAATTTTTTTTCTAAAATATTATTGACAAGAGATAGAAAAATGACTTATAGTCATTTTATGAATGAAAGTCAGACTCTAAAAGCTGAAAGGAAAATTAAGGAAAAAACTGCTAGAAGGGATGCAATACTCAAGGCTGCAAAGGATGCTTTTTTTAAGAATGGTTTTATGGAAACAACTGTTGAAGATATAGCAGACAGTTGTGGATTGGCAAAAGGCACTATATATCTTTATTTTAAGAGTAAAGAGGAAATATATGTCTCATTAATGACAAAGGGTTTGGAATTGCTTAAAAAGGAGATGCTGAAAGCTGCCTCTGCTGAGTATGATGGTGATAAGATCCTCTATCAACTGCTTGCCATTTATTATAAGTTTTACCTGAAAAATAGAAAATACTTCAGAATTATCTTTTTGAGCAGCCATCCTGATGTAAGAAGACGGGTATCTGGAGAACTTTTAAAATCCTCAGTCGAGACTGCAAACGACTGTCTTGGAATCCTAAATGATGCAATAAAAAGAGGCATTAAAAGCGGCTCATTTAAACAGACAGACCCATGGCAGGCTGCTAATATTCTATGGGCAATGGTGAATGGACTTATTATGAAATATGAAACAGACCCTATATACCGTGAGGAGATTGTCGGTATTAAACTCGAAAAGATATTGATAGAAAGCCTCAATCTCTTCTTGGACGGTCTCAGGATAAAGTAATAATGCTTTGGCTTGCATGGAAGACGCTTCTTTTTGAGAAGGTGAGGTTTTTTATAACCATTGTAGGCATAGCATTTTCGACTATCTTAGTGCTGACCCAGATAGGCATTTATCTTGGGATGATGGGCAATGCCACATCTATTATAAGAAACTCTGATGCAGATATATGGATAACCTCAAAGAATATTCAGAACTTTGATTTTGCCAATCCCATGCCTGAAGATAGGATAAACAAAATAAGGGCAATTCCTGATATCTTGTGGGCGGACAGGCTGATATTGACATGGGGATTCCTCAAGACCGAAGGTGGTGGACAGGAACAGGTGCAAATAATAGGCTTTAACCCAGACACGGGGGTGGGCGCTCCTTGGGCAATGATATATGGCAGACCTTCCGATGTAAAGGGTGGCAGATACATGGTAATTGATAAATCGTCAGAACACAGGCTTGGCGCTTTAATCCCTAATTCGGTTTGGGAATTGAACAAAAAGAGGTTCAAACTTGTAGGGATTTCAGGCGGCATAGTGAGCTTCACAACATCTCCTATTATATTCATGTCATATGAACAGGCTCAAAATTTTACAGAAGGCTTTCTTGAACCTAATGATACATCATTTATTCTGGGAAAGCTTAAGGATAAGAAAAACATTAATAAGGTTATCAACGAACTAAAAAAAACTATGAAGGATAATGATATTTTTACTAAAAATGGTTTCATGCTCAAGACCATAAAATACTGGACGATACAGACAGGTATAGGGATGGGCTTCTTTTTGACGGCGATTCTTGGTTTAATAATAGGCGGAGCAATTGTCGGGCAGACTATTTATTCCAATACGATGCAACACTTAAGAGAATTCGGCACTCTGAAGGCTCTGGGGGCTAAAAATGAGGATGTTTATCAAGTTATCCTATGGCAGGCTGCTATGAATGCAACCGCTGGTTATTTAATTGGATCAATCTTGATTATCCTTCTTAAAGAGGGGATTGAAAAGTCAGGAGTGCCTATGTATATGAATTTTATGATTATTCTTGTACTATTTATTGTAATACTATTGATATGTCTGCTTTCAGCATATTTCTCAATAATGAAGATTAAGAATATTGACCCTGTTATGGTCTTCAGGAGTTAACCTTTGAATAACTCCCTTGAGCTTATAAACATAACCAAGAGATATCTACACGGAAGGATAGAGGTGCTCGCAATTGACCGAGTGTCCCTTGCAATGCGTTCTGGTGAGGTCTTATTGATTATGGGACCCTCAGGCTCAGGCAAGACAACGCTCCTATCAATGATGGGCTGTATCTTAAAGCCTACATCAGGCAAGATAAAGATTGACGAGCAGGTGGTGAGTGGTATGGGTGAAGCAGAACTACCAGATATAAGAAAAAAGTATTTTGGTTTTGTATTCCAATCCTTTAATCTCTTCCCATCTCTGACAGCAAGAGAAAATATCGAGTTGCTTTTAAGGCTTAAGGGCTTTAGAAAGGAGTCAATAATGGATGAATCACAAAGCCTTATAGAGAAAGTCGAACTCTCAAAAAGGGCAGACTTCTTGCCTCATGACCTGAGCGGAGGAGAGAAGCAGAGGGTAGCTATTGCACGAGCACTCTCAGGAGATCCTATGATAATTCTTGCAGACGAACCAACTGCAAACCTTGACTCTCGGACAGGCAAGGAAATCCTTCTGCTTTTGAGAAAAAATGCAATTGAATATGGAAAGGCAGTTGCAATAGTCAGCCACGACCCTAAGGCAGATGCAGTGGCTGATAGGATAATCCATCTTGAAGACGGCAGGATAAAGGAATGAATAAAAAAATCATCATTTTATTATTTGGTTTTATTGTTATCTTAATTTTATTCGTATTTTTACTTAAAAATGATAAGGACAAGGATAATGATACGGCTATCCAGAGATATTATGTTGCTGCTGAAGGGAAGGTAGAGGTTATGGATAATTATAGGGCAGAAGTCGGAAGCGAACTAGACGGAAGGATCGCAGAATTCCTTGTTGAAGAAGGGGATGATGTAAAAAAAGGAGATTTGATAGCAAGACTTGATAATAGGGATATTATGGCTCGTCTTTTAGAGGCTGAGGCTGAGTTGAATGTTTCAAGATCAAAATTAAAAGAGATAGCATCAGGGGCACGAGAAGAAGAGATTAAGAAGGCAGCCGCTGTTTTGGAATCAGCTGTTGCAGATATGGAATTTGCAAGGGAAAGCCTCCAGAGGTATAAACTTCTATTCAAAGAGGGCTTTACTACTCAGGAGATAGTTGATGAAAAGGAAAAAGCCCTGAAAGTAGCTCTTTCAAAGGTTAGAGAGGCTCAGGAAGAAAAGTTGCTTCTTGAAAGAGGGCCAAAAAAAGAAACAATTAAATATCTTGAAGATACCGTCAAAAGGGCGAGTGCTAGTGTTGAATACTATCAGGAGGTTCTGAAGAAGACTACCATAATATCGCCTCTTTCAGGCAAAATAATAAGAAAATATCTTCAGAAGGGAGAGATTATAAGCAGGGAAATGAATATCCCTCTTGTGGCGGTTGCTGATTTAAAAAAGCTTTGGATAAATGCAGAGATTGATGAGACAGATATAGGCAGATTCAACATAGGAGAGGATGTTGAGATAAAGTCAGATGCATATCCTGATAAGATATTCAAAGGGGAGGTTTACCGGATATCGGACTATGTGGGGGCAAGAGGGTTCAAGCCCAACAATACAGCCAGGAACATTGATATGAAGGTTGTGCAGGTAAAGATATTGATTGAAGATACAGTTTATTTCAAACCCGGCATGACGGTTGATGTTAGAATCCTCCCAAATGATAAGTGATAACAAGGTTAATATATTATTCAAAGCTATTAGAAATAAAAATGAATATTTTGATATAGTATCTTTATCACAATATTTAAATATTTATTCTTTATGGCACTTTATATTTTCTTAAGACTGAAAAAAAACCAAGGTCTGAAGAGATATATATTTTAAGGCAATTGAAACTAACAGGGAGTCATAACTAAAATTATTAAGGAGAACATTATTTATGAAAGCTATATCCATAGATCATTTCACTAAAGAACAGAAGATTGCATATTTTTCTATGGAAATAGGCATTAAAAGCGAGATCCCAACTTATAGTGGCGGACTTGGGGTTTTAGCAGGCGATACCATTAAATCTGCTGCAGATTTAAGGCTTCCTTTAGTTGCGGTCACTTTGCTTACAAAAAAGGGATACTTTAAGCAGGACATTGATATCTTCGGCAGACAGATTGAACTTCATGATGAATGGGATCCAGAGAAATGGATGTTCCCAATAAGGGAGCGGGTGAGTGTTGCGATAGAAGGCAGAGAAGTTATGGTTGGCTGTTGGGTATATATTGTTGAAAGCGCTACAGGCGGGAAAATTCCGATATTTTTTCTTGATACAGACCAAGCCGAAAATACTCCTGAAGACAGAGAAATCACTCATTATCTTTATGGCGGGGATACATCTTACAGGCTTAAGCAGGAAATAGTTCTAGGGATAGGTGGAACGAGGATGTTGGATGAGCTTGGTTTTGATATTAGGAAATATCATATGAACGAAGGTCATTCCAGCTTTCTTACCCTTGAACTGCTCAAGAGACATAAGAAGGATATAGAAAGTGTTTGGGATGAAAGGCTTGTATGGGATGTTGAAAAGGTGAGAAGTCTATGTGTTTTTACTACCCATACACCTGTTGCTGCAGGACATGATAGATTTCCTTACTCACTTGTAGAGAAGACATTGCCTGAAATCGTCCCTTTAAATGTTATAAAAGAATTTGCAGGACGCGAAAACTTAAACATGACCATTTTAGGAATAAACCTAAGTAATTATATAAATGGAGTTGCTAAAAAACATGGAGAGGTCTCAAAGACTATGTTTCCGGGCTATGAGATTCATGCCATCACAAATGGAGTGCACTCATTCACATGGACTTGCGATAGCTTTAAGAAGCTATATGACAAATATCTGCCAGGCTGGGCAAACGAGCCTGAAATATTTGTGAGAGTTGGACGTATTCCACCTGAAGAATTATGGGAATCTCATATGGAAGCTAAAAGACAGCTTATAGATTATGTTAATCGTGAAACGCAGGTTGGCATGAATTACGATACTTTAACTATAGGGTTTGCAAGGAGGGCTACTGCCTATAAAAGGGCAGATCTTCTATTTGCAAATCCTGATAGATTAGTTCAGATTGGGGAAGGGAGAATACAGATTATTTATGCGGGCAAAGCACATCCAAAGGACGATAGCGGTAAACAATTAATTAAGAACATTTTTGAAATAAAAGAGAGATTGAAAAACAAAATAAAGATAGCCTATCTTAAAAATTATAATATGAATCTGGCACTAAAACTCATCTCAGGCGTAGATTTATGGTTGAATACTCCTATGAGACCGCTTGAAGCCTCAGGCACAAGCGGAATGAAAGCAACTCATAATGGTGTTCCAAATTTCAGTATCCTTGACGGCTGGTGGATTGAAGGTCATATTGAGGGTTATACGGGCTGGTCAATTGGACCATCGGCTGACATCATAGCTGACCCCAAAAGAGATGCAGATGATCTTTATTCTAAACTTGAAAAAGTAATAATCCCAACCTTTTATAACGATAAATATATCTGGATAAAAATAATGGATAATGCTATAGGCAAAAATGCTTATTATTTCAATACTCATAGGATGATGAGACTTTATGTAACAGAGGCATATATTAGATAGATTTTAGAGATATACAATCTCAAAATTTAATGGAGAAAAATGGCTATATTCACATATAAAGCAACTACAACTCAGGGTGCTATAACAGAGGGTTTTATTGAAGCTATAGATGAGAAAAGCGCCGTTGAGAGACTCAGAAATTCCGGCTTAATTCCTTTGAAAATTTCATCATCAGCAGGGACTGAAAAAAGAAGATTTTCTTTAAAATCAAAAAAGGGCGAAATCCTCATTTTTACAACAGAACTCTCAGCTCTTTTATCTGCAGGTCTCCCACTTGATAGAAGCCTTAATATTCTCTCTCAAATCTCAGAAGATAGTCACCTGAAAAGCGTAATTCAATCAATTCTGAAATCTATAAGGGAGGGTAATTCATTCTCTGAAGCTCTTATGAAACATCCTGATATATTCCCTCGGATTTATATCAATATGATAAGGGCTGGAGAGGTTGGTGGAGTGCTCGATGTTGTACTTGATAAACTTAATGAATATCTTGAATCTTCTAAGGAACTGAAAGACCATATATTCTCAGCTATGATTTATCCTGCAATACTTTTGTTCACTGGGAGCATCTCTATTATTGTATTGCTTACATATGTTTTGCCTAAATTTTCAGTTATATTCGCAGAACTCGGCACTTCATTGCCTCTGTCAACGGAAATTGTACTTGCTTTTAGCAATTCCCTGAAATCGTCTTGGTGGCTCATATTAATTTTGCACATAGCAGGGATATTTATCTTTAAAAATTATTTAAAGATACCATCAGGCAGATATAAATGGGATTTGATTAAACTTAAACTGTTCAAGGATATTATTACTAAGCTTGAAACAGCCCGATTCTGTAGGACTTTGGGCACTCTACTAAAGAGTGGGGTTCCTCTCTTGCAGGCTCTTAATAATTCTAAAGAAGTAGTCAATAATCAAGTGATTTCTTCAGCGATTGACATGGTATCAAAGGGTGCAAAGGAGGGCAAGGGTGTATCAGAGCCATTGCTTAAGGCTAATATATTTCCAGAACTTGCTTTGTCTATGATAAAGGTTGGAGAAGAGACAGGTCAGCTTGATGAAATGCTTCTAAAAGTAGCGACAACTTATGAGAAAAGCCTTAGGCTCACAATTAAAAGATTTATCAGCTTTATTGAGCCAGTTATGATTCTTTTTATGGGACTTATAATTGGCTTCATTGTGCTGGCTATGTTAATGGCAATATTCAGCATAACAGAAATACCTTTTTAGAGTGTGATGTTAGTTATTTACCGAATAATAGGGTTTATAAACCGTAGTAGGACAGCCATCTTGGCAGTCTAAAATGGTTAAATCTTTTGATAGGTGAGATGCCTGTACTACGGCGATATTTTTGATACTTTCTCTCTCTATTTTTAGGTATCCATTATCAATTGGTAGAAAAAGATGAACTTGAACTTCTGCAGAAAGATTCCAAATAACTTAATTTTGCTAAAGTGATTAAAAAGCACATTATTAGAATGTCCACATCGTTTTTTAGCCCCTCAAGGAGAATTAATAAGTCGGGCTTTATGCTTATTGAACTGATAATTGTGCTTTTCTTGATAGTCCTTATTATAGGTCTATCTACCGTGTTTTTTGCTAATTCACTCCCATCAAACAAGTTTAATGCAGTAGTCAGAGATATTGCGACAAATATTAGATATGCTAAGACTGTTGCAAAGATTAAAGGAGAGAATCAGATATTTTATATTGATATTGATGCACGACAGTATGGTCTTGATAATACAATACCAAAAAAATTGCCGTCTAATATTAATTTTAAAGCAGTTGACCCATTTGCTGGTGAGATTCATAAGGGTAGATATGAAATTCTATTCTATTCATCAGGCGGTCTCGAAGGAGGCACTATTATTGTTTTTGATAACAAAAGGACTGCATCAATATACTTAGACCCCGTAGTAGGTTCGATTGTGCTGAAATGAAACGATTCAGTAAAGGATTCACTTTAATTGAGGTAATAGTTGCCCTCTCAATATTGGGAATAGCTATAACTGTTATATTACAGCTATTTTCTGCAAACTTAAAGGCTCTATCACAATCTGAAGATTATGTTAAGGCTTTAATAGCCTCTGATATGAAGATGCGTGAGTTATCACAGAATGATGATTTAGAGGAGAAGATGTGGTCTGAGACTTCAGAACATGGATATAGATTTGATATATATATAACAGAAACATTGAAGGAAAAGACAGAAACACTCCAGTCCCGACTTTTTGAGATACAATTAACTGTGAATTGGAGAACAGGGCTTAAGGAAAAATCACATACATTCAAGACACTTAAAGTAGTAGAGAAAAAGATACAATAAATGCTTAGACATTCAGATAAAGGTTTTACACTTCTTGAGTTGATGATCTCTATGACAATCTTAGGCATTATAGTGCTTATTGTTTTTGGAGCCACTAGGCTTGGACATCGCTCAATAGAAAAGGCTGAAAGGGCAACTGAATTTCTCGAAAGGATGCGGACAGCTCTGAATATAATAGACTCTCAGTTAAAGTCTCAGGTGCCGCTTACATATGAAGAAAATGGAGAAAAAAAGCTTTATTTTGCAGGCAATAAAGAATCTATCCAGTTTTCGAGCAATTATTCTGTCTGGAGCGGGCAGAGAGGATATGTAAAGGTAATGTATAGTATCGAGCAGGAACAAAATGGCAGACAGTCTTTATATGTTACCGAAAATACTATCTCAATAGAGAATCCCAGAAAGACCTTACTGCTTTCCGGACTTGAGGGCATATCTTTTTATTATTTTTATAAAGACCCCTTAAACGAACACGGAGAGTGGAAAGAGGAATGGACTGAAACAACAACTATGCCTGATAGACTGGCTCTTAATATTTATGATAGTTCAAGGAAGATTTCTATGAGTATGCATATTGCCGTGAAAAATAAGCCTGCACAGCAAGTTTCAGCTCCTATAGTCCCAACAAATCAAAAGCTAAATTTTCCGAGACAGGGAAGACCGGTTCAACGATAAGTTTATATGAAGATTTTATTAGATGATAAAGCACAAAAAGGTATCGTTCTTATAATTGTGTTATGGGTTTTGACCATACTTATGGTTATTGTCATGTCTTTTTCGGTTATGATACGCTCGGAGACCTATGCTACATTAGGATTTAGAGAAGGTCTTGATAAAAGATTTCTCGCTGAGGCAGGTATTGAAAGGGCAATTATTGAGCTTTTTTATAGAAACATATACAAAAACCAAGAAATGTTTGAGGAAGAAAAAAAGGCGTGGGCGGTTGACGGCAAACCATATACTTTCGAAATGTCAAATGGACAGATAACTGTCAAGATTATAGATGAGTCCGGAAAAATCGATATAAACAACTTAAATGATTTATCTGGTATAATATTAAGAAACCTTTTGACTAATATGGGAGTCCCAGATCAAGAGATTTTGATAATAGTTGACTCAATCTTAGACTGGAAGGATTCTGATGATTTAAGAAGACTTAATGGGGCTGAAAACGACTACTATATGTCGCTTGCAAAACCGTATAAAGCAAAAAATTCAAAATTTGATACACTGGAAGAACTCCTGCTTGTTAAAGGTATGAAGCCTGATATCTTGTTTGGCAATGGTGAGAGAAAGGGCATTATTGATTTTATCACTATTTATTCTAACAGTAGCACTATCAATCTTCGCTCTGCACCAAGAGAGGTTCTTCTGGCAGTCCCAGGATTAACTCCTGAGATAGTTGATGAGATTATCAGTAAAAGGGAGGGCTTGATAGCATCTAATACATTAGATATAGCTATACCCCAAGAAAGTTCACAATTTATTACTCAACATGGCAGTTCTAATTCATATACAATCGAATCAGCAGGCTACAAGGGTGATGAAAAATCAGCTTTTACTATCAAAACATCAGTTATACTTGAGGGCAATAATAAGATTAAATATGTTTATTATAAAAGCCCAGTAAATGTAAAATAATGACAGGTTCTACAGCAATAAAAAAGATATCATCATTTGCAACTGTTTCTGCTTCTTTACTTAAAAGCATTGCAGTTCCAACATGGAATGTCCTGAGCCATGATTTTTCAAATGTAATCCTGCCTGAGAAATGCTTGAGCATATCAATTGAACAATCTGGATTTTCCATAGCTTATGTTAAGAAGATTTTCTCGAGGTTTAAAGTTGCAGCAATTAAGAAATATCCAATTGAGACAGCCAACTCCGATCCAGAATTCCTTGCCTCTTCAGCAGCATTTTTCGCTAATGAATTCGGTGCAGACAAGACGGCAGTTACATTGAGCATCCCAAAATCATGGGTTATCACTAAGATTGTTGAATTTCCATCATCTATCAAAGAAGACATTCCTTCTGTAATATCTTATGAAATGGACAGGATTACCCCGTTTGATTCTTCAGACGCTCTTTATGATTTTAAGATCATCGAAGAGATTAATGGTAAGATTAAGATATTACTTGCTGCTACAAGAAATCAGGTTCTCAAGCCTTATTTAGATGCTCTTTCTAATAAAGGGATAATAGTTCAAAAGGTGACAATTAATTCTTCCGCAGTTGACAGCATTATTAGACATGCTGTAAGACAGACATCCAATCTCTATCTGGAAATAAGCGACAGGGGATATGAAGGAGCATTATTCACATACTCTTATCCGATAGCTTTTTTTGGATCTGAATTTAAAGATACTGAAGATAAGCATCGTTTAACCCAAATTGTTGATGACATAAGACATTTTATTGAACAAAATAAGAAAAATGGTATATCCCCTGAGATTTATATCCTTTTTAAAAATAAAAGCTTAAACATTAAAGAGAATTTAAGATTAATGCTAAATATGCCTTTTAGGACATTAAATGAGATCGATTTAAAAATCAGCTTTGCTATGACTAAGGATGAGATTTCATATTCTGCAGTAGGCGCTGCTATTGAGACCCTATGGCAAAAATCAAATGGTTTTAATCTTTTTTCAAAGGGACAGGTAGTTATACCTCGTAAGCCGCTTGTTTTGACTATAATCTTACTTATAGTACTTTCCTCTATTGGAATTTTATATGCTGTAGCCCCTCTTTATATTGAAAATCAGAGAATCGAAGAAATAGACCGCCAGATTGCCGCAAGAAAGGAAGAGGTAAGGAAAGTCGAAGCCCTTAAAAAAGAGATCGAGGTTCTGAATAAAGATATTGCACTTATAAAAGATTTTAAAAATGGCAGGCAGATGTCCTTAAATTTTATAAAAGAATTCACTTCTATCGCACCTAAAAATACATGGTTGACTCGAATGAGAATAACAGAAAAAACTGTGGAAATAGAAGGTTATGCAAGTTCAGCAACAGAATTGATGCCTAAGCTTGAGACATCAAAACTTTTTCAAAAGGTTGAATTCGCTTCACCTACCTTCAGAGATGCGAGGATGAATTCAGACCGATTCAATATAAGAATGGAGATAGAGGGTTTAGAAAAAAAGCAAGATTTAGGAAATAAAAATGAAAAAGAATAGATTATTGACCATCTTAATGCCTTTAGTTTTTATACTACTTTTGCTTGTTATATACCAGTATGGTTATCTAACAGTTGAGGAAGATTTGGCAATAGCAAGGGAATCTGCCTCACTTAAAACAAAGACTCTAGAAAAATATATTCAGTTGATAGCCGAAAAGCCAGACCTCGAAAAAACAATAGAAGCATTAAAAGAGACAAAAAAGGCTGAAGACGCTAAGCTTATCGAAGGACAAACTCTTTCACTTGTAGCAGCAACCATGCAGGATATGGTTAAAGGGATTATTACTAGCAGAGGAGGCACTATATCCAGTGAGAGGGTAGGGAAGCCCGAAGATTTAGGAAACTTTAAGATTATCAGCGTGAGTCTTGATGTGGTAGTTCCTGATACAAGAGTGCTAAGTGAGATTATTTATTCAATTGAGACTCGCACTCCTTATCTCGTAGTAAAAGAGCTTGATGCCAGAGTGAGGAATTATAGAGATCCTAGAGAGCTTATAGTCAAGCTTGATGTTATAGCATTAACAGATGTAAAAAAAGGTTAGAATTATCAGGAGAGAATATATGTTGTTAGGTGTAAATGTTGACCATGTTGCTACGGTTAGAGAAGCAAGGAAGACCTTTGAACCCGACCCTGCAATGGCTGCAACGCTTGCAATTTTAGGTGGAGCAGATGGCATAACTGTTCATTTGCGGGAAGATAGACGACATATTAATGATAGAGATTTAAGGCTTATGAGGGAATTCGTGCCTTGTGAATTAAACCTTGAAATGGCAGCAACTGATGAGATGGTCAAGATAGCCCTTAACATCAAGCCTGACCTTGTAACCTTAGTGCCAGAAAAAAGGCATGAGCTGACAACCGAAGGTGGATTGGATGTAGTAAGTCAAAAAGAACTATTAAAAGAGACAATTAAAATAATCAAGGATGCCGGGATACCTGTTAGCCTTTTTATCAATCCGAATATTATGGATGTTGATATTTCGAGAAATATTGGTGCTGATATGGTCGAGATTCACACAGGACTTTACGCTAACTCAAGAGGCTTGAAGCAAGTAGAAGAGCTTCACAGGGTTATCGATGCAGCTAAAACTTGCAGAAGAATTGGTTTATTGGTCAATGCTGGTCATGGCTTGACATACTATAATATAGGTAGAATTGCTGCAATACAGGATTTGAGAGGTCTTTATATAGGTCATAGCATCATTTCAAGGTCTATTTTTGTCGGAATTGAAAGGGCTGTCAGGGAGATGAAAGAGTTGATAAGATTATACAGCACATCTGTTATTCATACCAAAATATCTTATAGAAAGTGAGCAAAAAAGATTCTTATTTATTCTTAAATATATAATAATCAAATGAAATGCAAGGTTTGTGAAGGCGAGATAAAACTTTTAATGGGCTGAAAGTCAGTTATTTTGTGCTGCAAGGTTTGCGGCAAAACTTATTGTATCGCAGACTATTTAGACGAGATTGATGATAGCATGTGGGGTCTCATTAGTCTTAGACCGAGCAACAGGGCATGATTTTTGTTTAATGAATAAAGTCGAGTTTTTTGAATTTTGGATTTTGAATCGTCTTTTCCTACTGCAATAACATTCTATTGCCTATAACTGTTTATATTTATTCCTAAGGACATTGTTTTGCATATTATCATTGACGGTTATAATTTAATCGGGATTTCCTACAAAAATATGGACAAGGCAAGGGAAGAGTTGATAGACCATCTTATAATCTATAAAAAAGCCAAGAATCATGATATGACCGTAGTCTTTGATGCTTATAAACAAGGATATAATTATGAATACAGCTCTTTTCGTGGGGGTATAAGGATTATATATACAAGGCTTGGAGAGTCCGCTGATGAAGTAATTAAAAGACTTATTAGAGAGATTCATAGAGAATGGGTAGTTATTACATCTGATAGAGATATTGCAAAATATACATGGTCTATGAGTTCAATACCTGTGCCTTCAAATATTTTTTGGGATATTTTAGATAGAACATTACAAAATGTTCCAGATATTGCAAAAGATAAAGATGAAATTGATTACATTGATGATATGCAGGACATTAAGCCTCAAAAAGGGAGTGCATATAAACTATCAAAAAAACACAGGGCTTTAAGAAGGATTATGGATAAACTTTAGTTTTTATCACCTTTTCAAGCAATTTAGCCTCAGCAGCAGCCATTCTTCTTGCCTGATAAGCATTTTTTTCATGGTCATATCCAAGCAGGTGTAAAAGTCCATGAAACAGCAGTCTTGCAATTTCATTATATAAAGTTGTATTGTTCTCTATTGCCTGCCTTTTTGCCTGATGAAGGTTAACAACTATATCTCCAAGAGATAAAGGCATTTGATTTTTATGCTCGGGGATATCTTTAATATCAGCTTCGAATTGAGGGAATGATAAGACATCGGTAGTCTTGTCTTTACCTCTATGCTTTAGATTCATTTCCCTCATGCTTTTATCATTAAGGAATAGGATACTTATCTCAATAGCAGATTTTCTCTGAGAGATTAAATGAAACAGGTTTTTTCTTTTTCTTTCGCAGATACCTTCAGATATCAGTAAATTTAGAGCCTTCTTTAGAAGTTTCTTTATTCTCAACGGGCTTATCTTGATTAACCGTTGTTTGTTTGTAATCAGTATTTCCATTGTCCTTTGCAGATGATAACATCGTTGAGCCCTTATCAGCAAATCCCGCGCTTTCAGGAGGAAAGGTTATCTTCTGCTTTTTCTGAAATATTTCTTTTTCGCTTGTCTCAGGGTAAGCAATTCTTTTATGAAATATTATTGTAAGACTATGGGTAAAGCGTTTTTTGATCTCTGATAAATCCTTAAGGGTTAGCTCGCATTCATCTATTTGACCATCTAAGAAAATATTATTAATTATTTTTTCTACGAGTGCGGAAATCCTTGCTGGGGTTGGATCAATTAGAGATCGGGCTGCAGCTTCTACAGCATCAGCCATCATTATAAGAGCAGCAACCCTTGTCTGGGGCTTTGGACCCTGATAGCGGTAGTCTTCTGGCACAGGAGGCATGTCGCCAGCCTTTTCTTTAGCCTTCTGATAAAAATAGGCTATACTGCTTGTGCCATGATGTTGTTGTAAAATATCTATGACCACTTGCGGCAATTTGTACTGTCTGCCAAGTTCAACACCTTCTTTAACATGATTCATAATAATCATGCTGCTCATATGGGGCGTTAATTTTTCATGTTTGCTGACTGTTCCTGTTTGATTTTCTACAAAATATTCAGGCATTTTAATCTTTCCGATATCATGATAATGAGCGCTTACTCTTGCTAATAAAGGATTAACTCCGACAGCTTCTGCTGCAACTCCAGCAAGGTTAGCAACAATAACACTATGATGATATGTTCCGGGAGCATTTATCATAAGGTTTCGCATAAGGGGGTGCTCAAGATCTAAGAGTTCAATTAGGCTGATGTCTGTAGTAACGCTAAACATATATTCAATAAGTGGCAGTATTATCAAAATCATAGCAGAAACAATAATTCCTGAAGTTGCAGCAAAGAAAATTGCTGATATCGCAACAGAAGATAAAAAATCTTCCTTAATGAGGAAGATGATAGCAACGGTTAAAATATTTACTAAACTAATATAGATACCTCCCTTGATAAGAGAAGATCTTTTCTTGCATTTTAGAGCGCTAAAAGCAGCGGTAAAGCTGCCAATGAAAGCATATATTATAAGAAAAGGCTCATTAAGCCAGATTCCAGTTATTAGACTTATTACAATTGAAAAGATAATAGCTGTGTGAAAATCAAATATAAGGGTAACAAGCATTGCTCCAAAAGGGATAGGAGCTCCAAAAATGAAAGCTGTGCTTTCAGGAAGATTAAGACCTTTTAAGATAGCCTCATTTAAATATGAAAAGAATCGGCAGAACAATAGTGTTGTAGTCATCAGAAGGCCTAAAAGGAAGAGCATTTTTTGGTTTTTAAAGTATGCAGGCTTATATCTTTTAATATCTTTATAGAAGATAAAGAGAATTATTGATATGAGGAAAAAACTACCAATAAATCGGTCAATAATTATCTTTTCTTGAATAATTACAGATAATAAAAATCCAAGAGATATAACTATTGATATCCTTGTTATTTCTTCTTTATTGTTCTGCTTATACTGTCTAAGATATTCAGGGATATTTTTTACTTTATTTAAAATGCTACCCTTCTGATATCCGTTTTTCGTATCTTTCATATGCTTTTACTATTTCCTGAACAAGCTTATGTCTTACAACATCCATCTCGGTGAAATATACAATCTTTATATCTTTCACATCTTTTAGGATTTTCACTGCCTCAATAAGTCCTGATTTTTTTCCAATAGGGAGATCTATCTGTGTAATATCGCCCGTAATCACCGTTTTTGATCCAAAACCAAGTCTTGTCAAATACATCTTCATCTGTTCTGTCGTTGTGTTCTGTGCCTCATCAAGGATAACAAAAGAGTCATTCAGTGTCCTGCCCCTCATAAAAGCAAGCGGGGCAATTTCTATGCTCCCGCGTTCAATCAATTTAGTAGCCCTGTCTATCTCCATCATATCGAATAGGGCATCATATAGAGGTCTTAGATATGGGCTGACTTTCTCGGCAATATCACCAGGCAGAAAGCCAAGCTTCTCCCCTGCCTCAACGGCAGGTCTTACCAGTACTATTCTTGAGACCTGTTTTGAGAGAAAGGCATTTATTGCCATTGCCATCGCAAGATATGTCTTTCCTGTGCCTGCTGGACCTATACCAAACACAATATCGTAATTATGAATTGCCTCTATATATAATCTCTGATTTTCTGTTTTGGGGATGATAAATCTTTTTTTAGAAGAAACAGGAATGCTCCCTGAGAACAGATTTTTTACAGATATATCTTTTCCTTCGGAGAGTGATTTGACGGCAGATGCAATATCTTCAGGTTTCAAAATATAGCCATTTTTATTGACAGCCCTTATTTCCTGAATTAATTGTTCAGCTTTATCTACTTTTTCCTCATCACCTCTTAAAAGTAATTTATTGCCTCTAACACTTATATCAACTTCTATCAAATCCTCAATAATCTTAAAGGTTTTGTCCATACCTCCATGGACAAAAGGATATTCTCTTGCTTCATCGAGCTCAAATTCTACCGTTTTCGTAAGTGCCTCCTTACTTAAAGTCTGTTTAACATCTAAAATCAATTATTAAACAACATCAAACCCTTATAAAATAAGCATAGCATCACCATAAGAGAAAAATCTATAACCCCTGTCAATAGCCTCCCTGTAAGCTTTGAGTATCAATTCACGGCTTGCAATGGTTGAAACGAGCATTAAAGGGGTTGATTTTGGGAGATGAAAATTTGTTATAAGATAATCGACTGCTTTGAATGTATATCCTGGATAAATAAAGATATCGGTGTAACCGCATATTGATTCGTTATCGTTTTTTCTTGCATTGGATTTTGTAACTTTATTATATTGACCGCTCATAAACCCTTCCAAAGCTCGTGTGGATGTGGTGCCGACTGTAATTATTCTGTTTCCTTTTTCTTTGGCAAGCTCAATCTCTTTAAGCAGGGAAGGTGTAATCTCAAAAAATTCTGCCTCCATCTTATGCCTTGCTACAGATTCTGACTTGATAGACTTGAATGTCCCTACTCCCACATGCAGGGTGAGAGTTCTGACAGCAACCCCGATATTCTTAATCTCTTTAATCAATGATTCAGTAAAATGCAATCCTGCTGTGGGGGCAGCTATTGAGCCAGTTTTTTTTGCATAAACGGTCTGGTATGTTATCTTGTCTTCTTCATCAGGCAGTCTGCCTATATATTTTGGCAGAGGCATATAGCCGTAAGTCCAGATTAATTCGTAAATGTTAGTTGATTTAATATTTAGAAATTTAATAAATCTTTTTATGATATTCGAGACTTCATCCCTTTCCATCCATATTTTTCCCTTAATATTTTCGGTTATGACTACTTCTCCTTCATATTTGCTTCGATACATTACCTCCCATGTGTTTTCTTTTAACTCTCTAACAAGTAATATATCAATCTGTCCCCCAGTTGGTTTTTGGGCGAGGATTCGTGCAGGGAAGACCTTCGTATCATTCATTATAAGCAAATCTCCCTTATTGAAATAATCTAAAATATTGAAAAAAAGACGGTGCTCTATTTTGCCATCAGGATGTAAAACAAGCAGTCTTGAATGATCCCGCTGTTTAATTGGTCTTGATGCTATGAGATTTTTAGGCAGGTCAAAATCGAAATCGCTAATCAGCATAAGATTTCAGTATAGCACCAGGATAAAATTTTGAGAGGATTTCTTTGTAGCTTTTACCTTCCTTTGCCATCTGTTGGGCGCTCCACTGACACATACCAACTCCGTGACCATATCCTTTACCCTGGAAAATGAAATAATCGTCATCCTTTGATAATTCAGTTATCATAGTACTTGGGAGCTTATCCCAACCGAGATTCTTTCTTAAATCTTTGGCAGGATAAAGACGTTCTCCATTGCTTGTTAGAATCCTTAAATCTTTAACCCTATTAGTTATAGTTTGAGAGGCTGGAGATATACCCTTAATCTGCTTGATATTTATAGCCCTTTCAATATCCAAAACAGGTATTCTCTTTTCCCAGACATGAAAAGGTGAAATTTCTGAGTTGGTTTCAACTGGTTTTAGATAAGGGAGATCTTTTCCAAAAACCTCTGAGCAATCCTCTGTATGCCCCCCACTCGTCGAGTGATAGAAGGCGAGTATTGGCACCCCATCATATACGAGAACCTCTCCATTTGTTGAATTAACAGCCTTAATAATATTTTCAGAAATCATATCACCCCGATAAACCTGATGGAGTACAGAAGATGTAAGGTGATACGACATCTGATTGGGCATATTATTATTATTCTTTTGATATAAGGCATAGGTTCTTGATGCGACTGCTTGAGCTTTTAAGGCTTCATCCTCCCATTTGGAGCCGACCTCCGCTGCAACAACACCTTTTAAATAATCCTCCAAAGGAAGTTCATTGATAACATATAGACCATTTTTACCTTTCCAGACTTCAAGAATGCCTGAATATTTTTTTCCATATAAACCGACCTCGCCTTTTGTAATACCCATTTTTTCGATTTTTTCATTCTTTTGAGGTATTACAGGGTTCTTAGCATCAACTATTAAAACCCTAATGATTTCAGTTGCTAAAGATGGCATAGGTGAGAAGGCTATTAAAAAACTTAAAAGACTAACTAAAAATCCAGCATAAAAAATTTTATGAATTTTATAGCAAAACATAATTACCTCCTAAAAAAAAGCCATAAAACAATGGTTAATACTATGCTTAGGATTATGCTTGTAGCGATAGGGAAGTAAAAGGTAAAATTCCTTTTCTGGATTAGGATATCACCAGGAAGTTTTCCAAGCCAAGATATTTTGCCAGAAAGCATTATCAAAGCCCCTATAGCTACTATAATTAAACCTAATACTATGAGCAGTTTCCCTATATGTTCAAAGCCGTTCATTATACTGTATCTCTCTTATTTTGAAATACCGTTCCATCTCAGAATAGATGCACCCACAATATTTTTGCTGGTAAATCCCGAGTTCTTTTGATATTTTTTTGGTTGTATTAAAACCGCTCCTGAAATCTTCAGCATGAAATCTTATAGAATATTTTCGCTCAACCTGCCTTCCTATATCTAATATCATATCAAATTTCTGGTAAGGACTTACGAGTAAAGAGGTAGTAAAGGCATCAAAAGACTGTTCTTTCGCTATCTTTGCAGTTTCATCCAGTCTTATCCAATAGCAATATTCACATCTGTTTTGTTCCTTGCCTGAGACGGCTCGTGTAAATTCTATCAGACCATAGCGATTTTGGTATTCGATATCAAGATTCCAGAACTCTTGTAATTTTATCAGGGCATCGAGCCTTGCTTTATATTCCATATACGGATGAATATTGGGATTGAACCATAGGCATTTCACATATGCTCCCTTTTGCCATAACATCGTTATGGGATAGGTAGCACAATTGGCACAGCATATATGCATAAAAATATTCATAAAAATAAACTTGTATTCCTCTGAATTTTAATAGGCTTGAGATAATATCGTTCATACTTAAGTATAGCCTATATTTTAATAGTTTTAAATAGTTTATTCCAGCCTATCTGCTTATCCCAAATCCTGATTGAATATATCAAACACTGGCAGGACAGTCACCTGCCTGTTCTGAAAGATGACCCTTAGATAAGCCTTTGGCGTGAGCTCAGTCGAACGCTCAGGGTGACTGTCATGGTGAGCCCTTCGATAGACTCAGGACAAGCTTGTCGAACCATGACAGCTGGGACGGCTATTCTACTGGATTAGGGATGTTTAAAAAATCCTATATTGGGATTTGGGGTATATATACCTAATGACAAGTGAAGATATACTTTGATAATATGTAAGACACATTAATTAACTCTATTTTGAAATGAGCAATATAATTGACTTCCAAAGGTAGAATAGCTAAAGCAGCAGGAGCAATGTCCTTTGCAACCCTTATTAGCCGTATATTCGGCTATATAAAGGACATGATCTTAGCAAAATATTTCGGGGCAACTGGAACTTCAGATATATTTTTTGTAGCCTTCAGGATACCTAATCTTCTAAGAGATTTAGTCGCTGAAGGCTCTATGTCATCAGCGTTTATTCCAGTCTTGACTGAAAGCCAGACAAAAAATGGCAAGGATGATGCAAACAGACTTGTCAGGGCAACATTTCTACTTGTCTTAATAGTTGTAGGCTTCCTCTGCATTTTAGGAATCATACTTGCTCCTTTTATTGTCTCAGCTGTTGCCCCCGGATTTAAAGCTGACCCTGAGAAATTCTCACTAACAGTCCTACTTACGCGCGTAATGTTTCCATTTCTTCTATTTATTAGTCTTGCTTCAGTTTCTATGGGAGCTTTGAATACGAGAGGGGTTTTCTTTATACCTGCACTGGCCCCAACTTTTCTGAACATAAGTATTATCGTGTGTGTCTTTGCATTATCTGTGCACTTTTTTAATCCTATAGTAGCAGTTGCTATTGGTGTGACATTAGGTGGACTTATTCAGTTTTTATTTCAACTTCCTTCTTTTAAAAATAAGGGATATACTTTTTTTACGAAATCTAAAGATACTGAAGCTAAAAAAATTTGGCATCCAGGTCTTAAAAAAATAGGACTCCTTATAATTCCATCAATAACTGGTCTTGCAGTTGTTCAAATCAATATTTTTGTCAGCACAATACTTGCATCATATCTTCAAGAAGGCAGCATTACCTATCTATATTATTCTATGAGACTTGTACAGTTCCCTATAGGACTCTTTGGTGTTGCAATGGGAATGGCGGTGTTGCCCGCACTCTCTGAACATGCTGCCAAAAAGCAGTTCAACAATTTAAAAGAAGATTTTTCCTTTGCGCTCAGGCTTTTATTCTTTATTACCATCCCAGCGATGATAGGCTTGATTGCTTTAAAACAACCAATTGTAAATACCCTTTTTCAAAGGGGTGAATTCAGTTATTCTGCAACGGTAGGCACTTCTGATGCGTTGATGTTTTATTCCTTTGGAATATGGGCGATTGTAGGGGTCCGAGTCTTGGCTTCAACTTACTATTCGATGCAAGATACAAAAACGCCTGTTAAGATAGCAATATTTTCCATGATATTGAATATTATTTTCAGCCTTTTGCTTATGAATCCTCTTCAGCACAATGGTTTAGCCCTTGCAAATGCACTCGCATCGATGAGTAATTTTATTTTGTTGTTTTATTTTTTGAGGATTAAATTGGGAGGAATTGGGACATTTAGAATTGCGATGTCTTTCCTTAAGATTTTGACTGCATCTTCTATAATGGGAATTTTTGGATGGTTTACGCTTCAAGGCGAGTTATGGAGGACAGACGGGGGATTCTTAATGAAGTCGTTTTATTTGAGCATAACTATTATAATATCTATCGTGATATATTTTATTATATCATATGTATTAAAAAGCGAAGAAATGAATTATATTTTAGGAAAATTCTTTAAAAAGAAAAGTAATTAAGGAGGATATATATGTGGATTAGAACTCTGCCTGTTGGCCCGCTCGAAGGTAATTGCATCATCATTGCAAATGAGGCTACAAAGGATTGTATAGTTATTGACCCTGGAGACGAGCCAGACATGATTATGGATGCAGTAAAAGTAAATGGTCTTAAAGTAATATATATTATATGTACTCATGGACATTTTGACCATGTTGGTTGCGTAGGAGATATAAAGCAGGAAACTGGCGCAAGGGTTGTAATTCATAAAGACGAGGTCGAAATTTATGAGGCAGCAAAAGACATGGCATCTTTTTGGGGGTTTGATATAGACCCATTGCCAGAACCAGAAATAAAAGTACAAGAAGGTGATATAATACAGATTGGTGATTTATCTTTTCAGGTTTTGCATACACCCGGACATAGCCCTGGAGGTATATGTCTTTATACTACAGGCTTAGTAATAACTGGGGACACCCTTTTTGCAGGTTCTGTTGGGAGAACCGATTTTTATGGCGGGGATATCTCAAAGCTGAGAGAATCCTTCAGAAGGCTGATGAATCTACCTGAAGATACAAAGGTTATCACCGGGCATGGACCTGCTACTACAATTGGCAGAGAAAAAAGGACTAATATGTTTTCACATAACTGGCTATAATTATGAAGCTTTCCCTAATTTTGAAAAGGTTTAGGATGGACTAAATGAACAGAATACCGATGACACTTGATGGGCTCCAGAAACTAAAGGGTGAGCTTGACAGGCTTATCAAGATTGAAAGGCCGGCAATTATTCAAGCAATCGCAGAAGCAAGAGCGCACGGAGACCTTTCTGAGAATGCTGAATACCATGCAGCAAAAGAAAAACAGGGATTTATTGAGTTGCGTATTAAGGAACTTCAGATGAAGATAGGGCTTGCAGAGGTTATTGATACTAAAAAGATCAATCAATCAAGGGCTGCTTTTGGGGCAAAAGTTAGAGTTGTTGATATCGAAGCTGATGAAGAATATGAATTTATTTTAGTGGGTTCTGATGAAGCTGACTTAAAACACAAAAAAATATCCCTAAGTTCACCTGTAGGAAAGGCTTTGCTTGGCAAGCAGGTCGGGGATATCGCTATAGTCAAGGCGCCAGCCAGGACTATCGAATATGAGATAGTCGAGATTAGCTTTGTCTAAGTATTTTCCTGCAGAAATAATTAGTAATTCATCTGTTAATAGGCAATTTCACTTGTTGAAGATAAGACCATTAGCAGAGACAATAGAACCTCAATGTGGGCAATTCTACATGCTACAATCATGCGATAATTATGACCCTTTGCTTAAAAGACCCTTGAGCATTTTTAATTTTGATGAAAAGTATCTTCAATTTCTTTTCAGAATTAAGGGCAAGGGGACATCTTATCTATCAAAAGTTAAAGCAGGCGACATAATTCATCTCATAGGTCCTCTTGGAAATGGCTACCTTGAGCCAAAAGGTGATTTTATTATTGTTGCTGGAGGCATAGGGATAGCTTCCCTAATGCCATTGTTGGTAAAATTTCGAAAAAAAGCTATTCTTTTCTTTGGGGCAAGAAACTCTAATGAACTCTTAATGGTTGATGCTGCCTATGACATGGCAATAAACTCTTATGTATCAACAGATGATGGTTCAATCGGATATAAAGGTTTGATAACCGACCTTCTAACAGATTTCATAAAGTCTAATCATTATTCTAAAGAATTGCCAATATATTGCTGTGGTTCAATCCCTATGTTTAAAACATTAAAATCCATCATAGAAAGGCATAATATGACCTGCTATGCGTCTATAGAAGAATATATGGCATGTGGTGTTGGGGCATGTTTGGGATGTGTAGTAAAAATCAAGAGTGATGAAGAAGGCGGTTTTTCATATAAAAGGGTATGTAAGGAAGGACCAGTATTTAATCTTAGAGATTTAATATGGCAATGAACTCAACACTATTTGAAAAACCAAATCTATCTGTACGAATTGGCTCTCTTAACCTCAAAAATCCTGTAATGACTGCATCAGGCACATTCGGATATGGTGAAGAGTATTCAGAATTCCTCGATATCGATAGACTTGGTGCGATAGTCGTTAAAGGTCTTTCAATTAAACCAAAGAAAGGCAACCCAACCCCAAGAATCATTGAGACGCCTGCCGGTATGCTCAACGCCATAGGCTTGCAGAATATTGGCATTGAGACATTTATTAAAGATAAACTGCCTTTTTTAAGGCAATTTAGCACCCCTGTAATTGTCAATTTCTTTGGCGACACTATTGATGAATATATTAAATCTGCAGAGACTCTTTGCGATGCTAAGGGTGTTCAAGCCCTTGAGATGAATGTCTCCTGCCCGAATAAAGAGGCAGGATGGTGTATCTTCGGGACAAATCCTGAAACATTGAGGCAAGTCGTATCAGTAGTTAGAAAAGTTACACATCTTCCGCTAATAGTAAAACTTTCTCCAAATGTTACCGACATAGGTTTAATGGCAAGGGTTGTAGAAGACTCAGGAGCTGATGCAATATCCCTTATAAATACGATAACAGGTATGTGTGTTGATATAGTTCAAAGAAAGCCCTTACTTGCTAATATTACTGGCGGGCTTTCAGGCCCTGCCATTAGACCAATTGCAGTAAGAATGGTCTGGG
The DNA here is from genome assembly GCA_020724365.1 of Thermodesulfovibrio yellowstonii. Taxonomy (GTDB): domain Bacteria; phylum Nitrospirota; class Thermodesulfovibrionia; order Thermodesulfovibrionales; family Dissulfurispiraceae; genus DYHD01. The sequence goes on from DYHD01000011.1 coordinate 26,256, forward strand.
AGGTTAGTAAGGCAGTTAAAATACCCATTATAGGCATGGGCGGTATAATGACTTATAAAGATGCTCTTGAGTTTTTTATTGTGGGTGCTAAAGCAGTGGCAATAGGTACGGCTAACTTTATAAATCCATGTGCAACTATTGATGTTATTGATGGCATTGAAAAATTCATGCTTGAGCAAAAAATTACAGATATCAATCAGATTATAGGAAGCCTTAGAATTTAAATTATATAAATGCCCGAACATTCATACCACTACTGTCATGAATGTTCGGTTTAATACAAGCTATATTTTATCCATGCCAATCATATCTCCTTCTTTTTCTATGGAAGATATATTTTTCAGCAGATAGAGCGGCAACACATCCATTTGAAGCTGCAACGATAACCTGCCTCACCTCAGTGCAGGTAACATCGCCTACCGCAAATACACCAGCAATATTGCTCTCCATCATCCTATTTGTTGCTATACAGTCATTATCAGACAGCTCAAGGGAGCCTTGTAAGAAATCAATTATCGGTTTACTACCGTGAAAGTAAACAAATACACCTGATAGCTCTAAATCTGATTCATTACCATTAGTATCTTTAAGCCTTATCTTCTCTACTACTTCATTGCCTTCAATTGCAGAGACGCTTTGCCCTAAGAGTAGTTTCAAGTTTTTTATTGACAGATCAGGATTGTCATCATGCACCTTAAGTTTTTGTGATGAAGATATTAGATATACAGTCTCAGCGAATCTTGTAAGGACAGCAGCTTCTTTTACAGCTTCTGCAGAGTCCCCAAGAACACACACCCTCTTGCCCTTGAAAAAAGCAGCATCACAGATAGCACAATAACTTACTCCCCTGCCTAAAAACTCTGCCTCTCCTTTTATTGTAGGTTTTCTTCCCATAGCGCCTGTGGCTATGATAACCGTCTTGCTTCGAAAGGAGTTATCCATAGTAAATACCTCTTTTATGTCACCGTTTAGGGACACACCGATAACCTGCGACTCAAGATATTCAGCACCGAAATCAAGAGCTTGCTTGCGAAAGATATTCAAGAGTTCTATGCCTGAAATAGGCTTTTCAAGACCAGGGTAGTTTTCAATAAGGCTTGCATATGCAATGGCTCCAGCAGTAGAAGATTTATCAATTACAATGGTTTTCAATTTCGCTCTTGCAGCATACTGGGCAGCACTAAGACCTGCAGGACCTCCCCCGATTATAATCACATCATATAATATACCTTCCATACTACCTCCTAAAACTGTATTCATTTCACCTGAAAATACCTCTTATAAGACATTCAAGCTGAAAGCTAATTGCATTTTTTGGATAAATTATAGCTTTCAGATATTGTCTCTAAGAGGGCATCAAGCAATCCTTCTTCTTTAACCTTTTTTGTAATCTCACCTCTTTTAAAAACAAGCCCCATTTTTTTACCCCCTGCAATCCCGAAATCAGCCTCTTTTGCTTCACCTGGACCATTTACCACACATCCCATTACAGCAACAGTTATTGGTTCTTTGATATCCTTAAGTGCATCTTCAACCTTTTCAGCAAGGCTTTGAAGATTAATTCTGCATCTTCCACAGGTAGGACAGGAAATTATCTCAGGACCTTTCTTGCGGATACCAAGAGATTTGAGGATTTCATAAGCGACCCTTATTTCTTCTTGAGGTGGTGCGGTCAGAGACACCCTTAATGTATCTCCTATACCTTCTGAAAGTAAGATGCCTATACCGACTGAGCTTTTGATTATACCGCTGGACGGTGGACCTGCTTCTGATATGCCAATATGGAGAGGATAATCATATTTTTTCGAGAATAGCCTATATGATTCAATGGTAAGTAAAGCATTTGAAGCTTTTAAAGATATTTCAACATCCTGAAAATCAATATCTTGGAGGATTTCTAAATGTCTCTCTGCACTCTCAACTATGGCTTCTGGAGTTGGATGACCATATTTTTCAATCAGACCCTTTTCGAGTGAGCCTGCATTGACTCCTATTCTAATAGGGATACCCTGTTGTTTAGCAAGGGTTACCACTTCTTTGACTTTCCACATAGCCCCGATATTTCCGGGATTGATCCTTATCTCATCAACCCCTTGTTCGATAGCCTCTACTGCAAGCCTCCAGTGGAAATGTATATCGGCTATCACAGGTATGGTAATTGACTTTTTTATTCTGCCAAGTTTTGATGCTGCATCCATATCAGGCACTGCAATTCTTATGGCTTCACAACCAGCAGCTTCGAGAGAGAGTATTTGTCTGACGGTAGCATCTACATTTCTTGTGTCAGTCTTTGTCATTGTTTGAACTGATACTGGATTGTTACCACCTATCTGCAGATTTCCAACTTTTATTATTCGGGTTTTTTTTCTTTCAATCATTATCAAATTTCCAGAGATTGAGGTTTTTTGAAGATTCTGACCATGCCTTGCCATATAAAAGCGAAGCTAAAATACATGTTTAAAATGTTTTCTTTATTAATAAAATTCATTCTGAAATAGTGGCATTCCTTATTTTAGTTATAGAAGCATTATGCTCTTGCAATGTCTTTGAGAAGATATGTGTTCCATCTCTCCGTGAGACAAAATATAGATATGGAACATTAGCAGGATAAAGAGCCGCTATTATAGATTTTATGCTGGGCGATGCAATAGGTCCCGGCGGCAATCCGCTTATAATGTAAGTATTATAAGGACTTTTAATTTTGAGATCCTCTCTTGTTATTTTATTGTCATAAGACTTAACCCCATAAATTGCTGTAGGATCAGCCTGAAGCGGCATTTTTATCTTGAGCCTGTTATGATATACGGCAGATATAATAGCCCTTTCCTCATCAACGACGGCTTCCCTTTCAATGATAGATGCAAGAGTCAGCACCTCATTTTCAGTCCATTTTAACTCTATCTGCCGTTTCCTCATTTCTTCTGTATATTCTTTTCTTAACTTATTTACCATTATACTGATTATATATTCTGGTGATGCCCCCTTTGGAAGTCTGTAAGTTTCAGGGAAGAGATAACCTTCAATGCTTGGTGAATGTATGTAAAGAGATTGAAGAATCTCTTTGTCTTTAGAAAGCTTTATGAATGTATCGTAGTCGCTTAGCCCAATTGCTTCTAATTTTCTTGCAATCTCGTAAATGCTGTCCCCTTCATTAATCGTGAGCCAATATTCTATTACTTCTCCTGCAAGAAGCTTTTGAAAAACCTGCCAAGGGGTAAGTCTCCCCTTGAATAAATAAAATCCAGCCCTGATCTTTTTATCGAGACCATAGATTTTACCAACCAGCAGGAATATAAATGTATCTCTTATAATATCTTTTTCTGCGAGACTTTTAAGTGCTTGCCTATAAGAGGCGCCTTTGGAAATTTCTATTTCGATTACGGATTTTTCTGTAGTCACAGGGACTAATAATTGAAAACTTAAATAAACGCTGATTGATAATACAAAAATAATTGCTACTAAAATTAATCTTATTTTCATAATTTATAATGTCTTACAGTAAGCGATTACTATTATAACATTTCACCCGAAACAAGACATAATAAGGTGTCATCTCCTAAATCCCGATTTGGATATATTGAATACTGGTAGAACAAGCGTCTGCCTGTGCGTTGCCTGACTGTGAACATCTCTCAGGCAGGCACGCAGACAGGTCTCGCCTGTCCTACTGAATTAGGGATGTTAAAAAATTCTATATCAGGATTGAGCCATCTCTAGAATTCAGCAAGTTATCCCGAAAAATAGAGATTGGAAATGTTAAAATTATATATCCAATTCATCTTAACTTTAAAAGGATTAGTTTGAGCATAGTCAAAAAACAAAACATTATCTCTACCAAACAAAATATCATTTTTTTGAAAAAGTAAGGGACCACCCATGATTGAGATTTCAGAAATTACCAAGACTTATACTACAAATCAAACAAAGACTATCGCTGTTGATAATCTATCACTTAACATAGCAAGGGGCTTGGTATTTGGGCTTTTAGGTCCTAATGGTGCTGGCAAGACAACTATAATTAAGATTCTCACTACCCTTTCTAAGCCAGATACTGGAAGATGCATTATTGATGGATTTGATATCACTACTAATCCAATTGAAATTAAGAAACGAATAGGGGTTGTGCCTCAGGAGAATAATCTTGACCGAGAACTTACAGCATGGGAAAACCTTCTTATATATGGCATGCTTCATGATGTCAAGGATTTAGAAGCAAAAATTGAGAAATCTCTTAAAATGGTTGAACTTTGGGAAAGAAAAGATTCAATAGTCTCTCATTTCTCAGGGGGGATGCAAAGAAGGCTACTCCTGGCAAGAGCCATGCTTCCAGAGCCTTCAATATTATTTTTAGATGAACCCACTATCGGGCTCGACCCGCAGATAAGAAGGCAGATGTGGGATGTAATTAGAAAGACCAAGATGCAAGGTAGAACTGTTGTAATAACCACTCATTACATAGAAGAGGCTGAAACCCTCTGTGATTTAATAGGCATCTTATCTAAAGGAAGACTTGTTGCCATTGACACCCCAGATAATCTCAAGACTATGGTTGGAAGGTATGTAGTAGATATCATAGATGAGGAAGGGCATTTGAACCAGCACATATTTAAGAGCCGTGAGGAGGCTCATGAGATGGCATCAAGGTTAAACAACTGCTCTGTGACTATCAGGAAATCAAATCTTGAGGATGTATTTATTAAGATTACTGGAGAGAGGATTTAATGAAAAAATCTGGCTGGTATCCAATATTTTTAAGAGAGATGCTTCTTTTCAGAAGAAAGCTTCTGAAGCTGGGTTATATATTTTCTGCTATGGTAATCCCTATAATCTACCTGCTTGCTTTTGGGTTTGGACTGGGTAGAGACATAACGATTCAGGGAGGTGATTATCTCAGTTTTCTCATACCAGGACTTGTTGCAATGAGTTCAATGAATAATTCATACACTTGGGTATCGAGCACCCTGAATCTTAACAGGATTTACTTTAAGACCTTTCAGATATATATTCAGGCTCCTATCAAGGCATCTTCAATAATGATAGGCGAGGTGCTTGCTGGTATGAGCAAGGGGCTTTTCGCATCTTTCCTAATTATTATAGTAGGATATCTATCATCGCCCACTTTTTATTTGTCGCCTATTTTTATAATAGTCCTTTTGCTTAACTGTTTTCTCTTTGCATCTTTGGGGATTATCGCAGGGATGATAACGAAATCTCATGAGGATACCGCTACATATTCCAATTTCTTTATAATGCCGATGGCTTTTTTTAGCGGTACTTTTTTCCCTGTTGATAAGCTTCCTATTTTTATAAAGTCATTTATCTATATCTTTCCTCTCACCCATACAAACATTGTCATGCGAAAAACAGAACTCGATGTAGAAGGGTTATTATCCTTTTTGGTTTTAGTTGCTTATTCATCAGCTTTTTTCATTTATGGCTCAAGGCTGATAAAGAAATATAGCGAATAAGGCTGAGGATTAAAGAAGTATTGCTATTTATAAAATTGAAACCATATGGTCTTTTTATGCACTTAAGTTCTAAGATGAGTTATCAATAATCTTTTTAATAATTGCAGTTGTAGAATATTCTTTAAAATAAGGTAGGCTATAAACTTCAGAAACGAGATCTGATCCCACAATATCTTCTTTCTTCCAATCTCCACCTTTAACGAGCACATCAGGTCTAATCCTTTTAATCAGTTCATATGGGGTCTCTTCATTGAATATAACAACATAATCAACCATCTCAAGAGATGAAAGAACTTCCGCTCGCTGATTTTCTGGAATGATTGGCCTGCGAGGTTTAAGGGAACTAACTGATTTGTCTGAATTAAGACCGATTATTAAAACATCACCAAGTTTCTTAGCCTCTTTAAGATATCTTATGTGCCCAATATGAATAAGATCAAAACAACCGTTTGTGAAAACAAGTTTTTTATTATTAACCCTCAGTTGTGCAATCTTATTATCAAGTTCTTGTAAAGATAAATTTCGTCCCATAATAAATATGTAATTCCTAACTATTTAGTACTAACTCAAATAGGTACTAAATATTCTCTAATTTTGTATTTAATAGATAGTCTTTAGCCTTTTTGATAATATCTTTATCGCTCCTATAACTTGCTATTAATATGGCTTCATCAATATAAAACCATTTTGCTTCATCTACTTCCCAACTATGCTTTTTCAGTTCGCCGTTTAAGCATTTTAATAAATAATATAATACCGTTTTTTTACATTTAACATTCGTATCTTTCATATAAAACCAGTATGATTTTTCACCGATAAAATTAACTATCTTGCCATATAGTCCAGTTTCTTCAGCTATTTCGCGGATGGCGGCTTCTTCAGCATTTTCTCCCTTGTCAATCAATCCTTTGGGCAAAGTCCATATCTTTCCGTTTTTGATTGCAATTAATGCAACCTCTATTTCATTATTTTTTTGCTTAAATATAACACCACCGGCAGATTTCAAGTATTGTATATTTGCTGGTTTCATGATTTTATGTAGTAATCATTAATGATCAGGCAAAAACTATATTGACACACTTAATAATATTTCAAACCCTGCGGATTGCCGCAGGGTTAATCAAAGACTAAACATAGTAATTAGTAATTTGTAAGCAAACTTTATTTTGTAACTATCACCCTTCGTCCTGTTATTTGCAATAAAATAACAACCAATATAACGATTACAAGCAGGGCTATTACAACCCCGAGACCATCACCTCCGACCCTTAGTTCATCAAGCTGAATGGCAAGTTGGTGAATTTGTTCGTCATCAAGCTGTGAAAGCCTATTGTTAATCTCTTCCTGAGTAAAACCAAGATTTTCAAGTCTTTGTTTGATTGCTTTCATCTCTAAAACCTTTTGAATTGTCTCGATATCCTTTGTTCTATCAATTCCTGACAAAGCCGATAAATCAGAATCAACGAAGCCTGCCTCAACCTTTGGAACTATTGATATTAAGAACATAGCGAAAACAAGATACCATGATATTGGTTTCATAAAAGGTATTTTCAAGATTATCTTCACCTCCTTTGATTTTAAATAAAAACTTGAAATTTATTGTTTAATAATACTTCACATAAGGTTATTATGTAAATATTTTTTGCTTGCCCAAATCCTGATATAGAAATTTGCGATGACCTCAAGCAGTCTCTTTGAGTTCAAGATATGACTTTCGTCAAGAAACAGTATATCAAAGAAGATGTTGGTATCAACAGCAGAAAAGATATTAATTCTAATGATCGCTGTCCCTCGTTTTCCCATACCAGCATGTGAAAATCAACCTATCCATACGGTCTTTTTAAAGTCTTTCAGCCCTTCGATGATATGATTGGTGGTGCCTCTGTATCCAACCTTTAATTCAGATTCAAGGTTATAATGCTTAAGGCATGTCCCGCATGAAAATATTTCCACCCCCATAGCCCCAATATCCTTAAGGATAGGGATAAATTCCTCGTTAATTGTGGTAAGTTTCACGCCTGCATTGAGGAAAAATATAGTCTGAGGAATCTCTTTTGTAACCTTCATAGTCTCAAAAAATGCCTTCATTAAAATCTTGCCAAGTTCTTCTTCCTTGCCCATTGTGTCAGTCGCAACGATGAGGAAATAGGCTGAAGGCTGAAGGCTTGTGGTTTGAGTCAGGGGTTGTTCCACACCTTGTTTTTCCGAGGTAATCTCGCAAGGATAGCCTTTTACAATCTTCACCTGCCAGTAGTTATCCACTTTTATATTTTCGGTATAAAAACCATTTTTAGTAGCGAATCTCGAAAGATTGCTGACAGAGGCTTCATTGTCAACTAAAATCTCAATCAAGCCTTCCTGCATTTTAGATAACGCCTCATCAGCCATTATTACAGGCTTCGGACAGCCTATCCCTCTTGCATCAATAAGCATTTATTCTCTCCTAAAGTAAGATTTTCTGAGAGGTTTTAAAACCTCATTGCATACAGGCTGAAGAATAAACAGTGGCATCTTCAGCCTGTATGTAGGGGGGGATTTGATAATTACTGAAAAATAGAGATAGAGATGTCCCAAAGTTCCCTTTCCCTTGACAGGAGAGGGTTACCCCTCCCCTTAATCCCCTCCCGCAAGGGGAGGGGAATTTCAAGGGAATTTAATTTTCTATGTCTATTTCACGGTAACTATTAAAACATTGATTATTTTAAATTTATCAAGCAAAACATTTCTAATAGTTACTAATGGGGCATAAGTATGAAGACATTCTAAGTGAAAAGTAAGAGCGACTAACCTAAGAGCGTCTATGCCTGCGAGCATGCTTCTACGCGGTATTCTTTGTTCATTTTCCATAAAATATGCCTCCTCTATTATTTATTAATGTTATAACTTGATATAAAAGAAGAATCCCCTGTATTTATAAATGCTCTGGAGGGGGATAGTGAGAATCGAACTCACCACAGCTGTAATGTGCGGCAAAGAACTTTGTTCGCTAATTTGCCTTTTACCGTGTGCCTAGTTTTGCAGACCAGTAGAGGCACCAGCCCCATACCCCCCTGTGAATTGTAATATATTATAGAAATAATGAATATATCAAATAGATAATATCTATCATATTGATATAACTTATAGGAAAATGCAAAAATTAAGTAAGTATGTATAGTGATGATTTATATGCCATTTCGTATATCTAAAGGTTTTGAACTCTTTTCTGCAAAGGGATAAGATTTCTCCCCTTCGCTTTGCTCAGGGCTTCGGCTCACTCGCTCGAAATGACAATTTTCCATCTCTGTTTTTGGGGTTAGGATACTACCCAAATCCCGATATAGAATTTTTTAAACATCCCTAATCCAGTAAGACAGCAGGGACGGCTGTCTTATGCCACATCATCTTTCATGACAGGCGAGACCTGTCTGCATGCGGACACGCACAGGCAGGCGCCTGTCCTACCAGTATTTGATATATTCAAATCGGGATTTAGGTGCTATTTGACAATAAACAAAATACTATTTTAGTATAAAAAACCTAGGGGAGGCTTTAAGTGTCTGAGATTTTCTCTTTAATATATTTTTTAAGGAGAAAGACCCTTTGAACCTGATACGGGCAATGCCGTCGTAGGGAATGGGAGCTTGAAAAGACAATGCCTTTTGACCTCTCTTTAAATCGGGAGGTTTTTTTTTGGCAAAAATATTGTAAGCTTATTATTTATGATTATTAAGTTAAACGGTCAAGATTATAAGACAGAAAAGCAAACCTTATCAGAACTTCTTTCTGAATTAGCCATATTGCCTGAACATGTTGCTGTAGAACTTAACTTAAGAATAATAAAGAGGGCAGACCTTCCAACACAAACATTAAAGGAAGGAGATACTGTAGAGATTATTAATTTTGTCGGAGGCGGTAATTATTAGGTTTTGAACTGAAGTGAAAGATTTCTTCCTTCGGTCGAAATGATAAAAGAGAGGTCGAAATGGCAAATGGGAAAACTTTTAACAAATCTAACACAACATTAGAGGAGGTAATATGCAGGAAGACAAATTAATTATTAAAGGTATAGAATTTAAATCAAGGCTTTGGATAGGCACTGGCAAGTACAAGGATTTTGATGAAACAGCAAAAGCTGTGGAGGCTTCAGGCTCTGATGTTGTGACAGTAGCAGTAAGAAGAGTAAACATAACAGATAGAAAATCACCTAATCTTCTCGACTATATTGACCCTAAAAAATATAAGATTCTGCCCAATACCGCTGGGTGTTATACAGTAGAAGATGCTCTTAGATATTCCCGTTTGGCTCGTGAGGCGGGGGTATCAGACATGATTAAGCTCGAGGTCATAGGTGATGACAAGACATTATTTCCTGATAACATTGGACTCCTCAAAGCTACCGAGATACTCGCAAAAGAAGGTTTTATCGTTTTTCCTTATACAAATGACGACCCCATTATTGCCAAGAGGCTTGAAGATGCTGGAGCTGCTGCAGTTATGCCGCTTGGGGCTCCAATAGGCTCTGGTTTGGGAATAAGAAATCCATATAATATTAAGATAATTTTAGAGGCAGCCAAAGTCCCAATTATAGTAGATGCAGGTGTAGGCACTGCATCAGATGCCACTGTTGCTATGGAATTAGGCTGTGATGCTGTCTTGATTAATACTGCAATCGCAGGCGCTAAAGACCCAATATCAATGGCTAAGGCTATGAAGTATGCAGTCATTGCTGGTAGGCTTGCTTTCAAAGCAGGAAGGATACCAAAGAAGCTTTATGCTACTGCAAGCAGTCCCCTTGAAGGAATGCTCATATAGGCATATGATACCCAAACTTTACCTCATAACTGATAGAAGTCTCTTCAAAGATGAGAGTACTTTCTTAAATGTTTTAGAAAGAGCCTTAAATGCAGGCGTTGGGTCAATACAATTAAGAGAAAAAGATTTGCCAACAAGAGCATTGCTTGATTTAGCATATAAATTGAGAGCTATAACAACTCGTTATGGTGCTAAGCTTTTCATAAATGATCGTGCTGATATAGCCCTTTGTGTTGGTGCTGACGGAGTTCACCTTGCTCAATCAAGCATTCCACCAAAAGCTGTGAGAAAGATAATAAAAGAAAACATGCTTATTGGGGTATCAACTCATTCACTTCAAGAAGCTCTTATAGCACAGAATGAGAAAGTTGATTTTATAACCTTTGGCCCGATTTATCAGACCCCTTCAAAAATGAAATACGGCGATCCTGTGGGGTTAAATGCATTAGCTGAGGCAAAAAAGAGCATCACAACCCCAATTCTATCCATAGGCGGCATTAATCTCGATAATATAATGACCGTTATTGATACAGGGGCTGATGGAGTAGCAATTATTAGAGGCATTTTATCTGCTCAAAATATAGTAGATTCTGTAAAAAAATATCTTATGATACTCGGAGAAAAACCATGACAAGAATAGATTATGCAAAAAAAGGCATCATAACCGATGAGATGGAAAAGGTTGCTATTATAGAGAAGGTCCCGCCTGAAAAACTTGCCTCTGATATTGCAAAAGGTTTGAGTGTAATAACCAGAAACAATAATCACAATATTACTCCTCTTGGAATAGGCAGTGGATTGAGGACAAAGATTAATGCCAATATCGGAACTTCGAAAGACAGGATAGCCTTTGATGAAGAATTAAATAAACTCGAAGTATTAGTTAAATATGGCGCTGATGCAGTAATGGATCTCTCTACAGGCGGTGCTATCAAAGATATTAGAAATGCACTTATCAATAAATCTCCTATTGCAGTCGGGACAGTCCCGATATATGAGGCAGTTGTCAGAGCTGTTGAACAATCAAATAAGATTGCTAAAATGACAGAAGACCAACTTTTTAATGTAATAGAAGAACATGCAAAAGATGGGGTTGACTTTATTACAGTCCATTGCGGCGTGACGAGAAGGGCTCTTGATAGATTAAAGATAGAGGGTAGAAAGCTCGATGTGGTGAGTAGGGGAGGTGCATTCCTTCTTGAGTGGATGATATTAAACGATAGGGAAAATCCTTTATATGAACAATATGACAGGCTTTTGGAGATTGCCAAAAAGTATGACTTGACTTTGAGCCTTGGAGATGGCTTAAGACCGGGCTGTCTTGAAGATGCTACAGATAGATGCCAGCTTGAAGAGTTGATAACCTTAAGTGAATTGAGAGATTATGCATTAAATGAGGGCGTTCAAGTGATAATAGAAGGTCCAGGTCATGTTCCATTAAATCAAGTCGAGCTGAATATAAAATTACAGAAAGAGATTTGTAAAGGAGCCCCTTTTTATGTGCTTGGACCTCTTGTAACAGATATAGCAATAGGTTATGACCATATAGCTGCTGCCATTGGAGGAGCTATAGCAGGAGCCGCCGGAGCTGATTTTCTATGTTATGTTACACCTTCAGAGCATATTAGACTGCCTGACTTAGAAGATGTCAAAGAAGGTCTTATAGCATCTAAGATAGCTGCTCATGCTGCTGATATTGCCAAAGCAATACCAGGTGCCCTTGAAAAGGATAAACAGATGACTATTTATAGAAAGAATCTTGATTGGGAAGGGCAGATATCTATGAGTTTTAATCCAGAAAAGATAAGAACTTTGCGAAAACAGATACCTCCTTCTATTGATGAAGTATGCAGTATGTGCGGGGAATTCTGTGCTATCAAAACAGTTGAAAGGGTGTTGCACAGGAAATAATCTTTATAACCTCAGGGTGACTATCATAGTGAGCTTGTCAAACTATGACGGTCCTAGAGGGCTGTTCTATTGGATTAGGGATGTTTAAAAAATTCTATGTCGGGATTTAGATATAGGTCTTAATTTAATATTTTTTGTTATGAGGTGTTATACTAAAATACATTTAGTGCAGCTCATAATATCTTTTTAATTATTTATGGGGGTAACAATGGAATTTATAGGGCTTGATGCAGGCTCTGTATCAATCAAGCTTGTTGTCCTTGATGACAAAGGTAATAAATTAAAAGAATTTTATATAAGGCATTATGGTAATAGTATCAAAACTTCTCTTGATTTATTAAGGCAAATCAAAAGAGACCTTCCTCAAGCAACCATCTCAATTACAGGCTCTGCAGGCAAGCTTATTGCTTCTATTTTAAAGGTTAATCATGTCAACGAGATAGTTGCCCAATCTTATTCAATAAAAAATTTATTTCCTCATATCAAGACTATCATAGAAATAGGAGGAGAGGATTCTAAGTTAATCTTTCTGCAAGATGGCAGGATTAAGGATTTTTCGATGAATTCTGTCTGTGCCGCGGGGACGGGCTCATTTCTTGAGCAGCAGGCTGAGAGATTAAGGCTTACTATAGAGGAATTTAGCAAAACGGCTGAACAATCCCAGAGACCTTCAAAGATTGCTGGAAGGTGCAGTGTATTTGCCAAATCAGACATGATTCACCTTCAGCAGATAGCTACCCCTCTTGAGGATATCGTTGCAGGACTCTGTTTTGCTGTAGCAAGGAATTTCAAAGGAGCAATAGCTAAAGGGAGAGAGATTGTCCCACCTGTTTCTTTTCAAGGCGGTGTTGCAGCTAATAAAGGCATGATAAGGGCATTTAAGGAAGTTTTTGAACTTGAAGAACTCTTTGTCCCACCTGATTTTCTATTTATGGGGGCTATAGGAGCTGTTTTGAAAAGCAGAGATGAAGGCAGATTAAATCAATTTGAAATTGATGCTCTTGAGGCTTTTGTCTCAACTCAGAAATACTCAGATTTCTCGCATAAGCCTTTGATAGCTGATGGGGATAAATTTTTCGATAGACATTTAAAAACTAATGATACCGCTGTTTTCACATCGAAAAAGTCATTATCAAAGATTAAAGTCTATCTCGGCATAGACATCGGCTCTATCAGCACTAATCTCGCTGTTATAGACGAAAATGGCAATCTCCTCTCAAAGAGCTATTTAATGACCGCTGGAAGACCTATAGATGCTGTAAAACAGGGCATGGAGGATGTCTATGAAGAAATAGGCGATGATGTCGAGATAGTGGGGGTGGGAACGACAGGTTCAGGAAGATATATGATAGCAGACTATGTTGGGGCTGATATTGTGAAAAACGAGATCACTGCTCAAGCGACGGCTGCAATCTATATTGACCCTAATGTTGATACCATCTTTGAGATCGGAGGTCAGGACTCAAAATATATTTCAATAGACAAAGGCATGATCGTTGACTTTGAGATGAATAAGGCATGTGCTGCTGGGACGGGTTCATTTCTTGAGGAACAGGCAGAAAAACTAAACATTTCTATAAAGAATGATTTTGCAAAAATGGCTCTTTCAGCCAAAAACCCCTGCAGGCTTGGCGAAAGATGCACTGTTTTCATGGAAAACTCTCTCATGTCGAATCTCCAAAAAGGCGCTGAAAAGGATAACCTGCTTGCCGGGCTTGCATACTCCATTGTTCAAAATTATATTAACAGGGTAGTTGCTGGAAAAAGGATAGGAAAAAATATATTCTTTCAGGGTGGGGTTGCATTCAATGAGTCAGTAGTTGCAGCGTTTGAAAAATATCTTGATAGAGAAATCACTGTTCCACCTAATCATGATGTTACCGGTGCAATCGGGATGGCTCTTATTGCGATGAGATACATGAAGGAAGCAGGAAATCCAACAACAAAATTCAAAGGTTTTGAACTATCAAAAAAGCCATATGAAATTAGTTCTTTTGAATGCAAGGGATGTCCAAATGTATGCGAGATTAATAGGGTAAGGGTAGCTGATGAAGAAGGTTATCTGTTTTATGGCGGCAGGTGTGAGAAGTATGATGTCAGACGCTCTCAAAAATCTGAATTGCCCGATCTCTTCGCATTTAGAGAAGAAATGCTCTGGAAAGACCATCTTAGTTATCTTTCCAATAAGCCCGAGATGCAGAAAAAGAGGGTTACAATAGGCATACCATACATCTTCTTTTTCCAAGACTTTTTGCCTTATTGGTCAACATTCCTCTGGGAACTTGGTTTTGATGTTGTTGTCTCACCAAAGACTAACAAATACATAAAAAATCTTGGACTCGAAAATATCTTCTCAGAAGCATGTTTCCCTGTCAAAGTAGCTCACGGACACATTAAATATCTTGTTGATGAGGGAGTGGATGTTCTCTTTATCCCCAGCTCTATCAACCTTAGCAAAGAAGGTGATGAATATCAACGTGGATTAGCATGTCCGTATGTTCAGACAATGCCTTATGTGACAAAATTAATAACAGAAGGGAGAACTACGGTCAGTCCTATTATAGATTTCAGCCGTGGCGAAGATTTCATTAAAAAAGAACTTAAAAGGGTCTTTGATCAATTTGGGGTGTCAAGAAGGGATATTGAGAGGGCTATCTTCCTTGCTCAAAAGGCACAAGACAGCTTTACAAAGGCTATTAAGAACAAGGGATTAGAAATCTTGAGTGATTATTCAGATATCAGAGAACCTATTATTGTAATAGTTGGCAGAGGCTATAATGCTTTTGACCCCGGCATAAATCTCGAGATTCCTAAAAAACTCAATAACTTGAATGTAATCTCTATGCCAATGGACTTTCTTTCCATTGAAGGCATAAATCTTCGCGATTATTGGCCTAATATGTATTGGAGGGCAGGGCAGAGGATTCTTAGAGCAGCTAAATTTATAAAAAAACAAAAGAATCTTTACCCGATTTATATAGGTAATTTCTCGTGCGGACCTGATTCTTTCATACTTAAATATTTCAAGGAAGAACTGGGGGATAAACCATTTCTGCATATAGAGATAGATGAACACAGCGCCGATGCAGGAGCTATAACAAGATGCGAGGCATTCTTGGACAGCATACAGAGCAAAAATAACCTCGCCACCAGCGATAGAATTTCAGATTCGCCTTATTTAATAAAATCAAGCAAATCTTATTCTATAGAAGGTCGGATTATTTATATACCAAGAATGGTTGACCATGCCTTCGCAGTCTCAGCAGCTTATAATAAATGTGGGATTTACTCAGAGGTGCTACCTCTTTCTGACAA
>DYHD01000012.1 GCA_020724365.1 Thermodesulfovibrio yellowstonii
CCCCGATCAAGTCGGGGAATGACAGTCGAGTGAAATCGTAGTTTTTAGACAAGCTATTAAGGGGTTATATTTTCATGTCCCTGTGAGCCAGAGGCTCATGATGTTTTAGGTAAGAATATAAGAATAAGAGCATTTGTGTCAACAAAACAAGCTGAGGCAGGGATAAAGACCGACTCCATTTATAAACAGACTATAGTTAGTTTATAAACAGACTCTAGTTAGTTTTTTAGCATTTAAACAAATTAAACAACTTTAAGTTATAATAAATTCAGTGAAAAGATATGTTTTAGCAATTACAGGGGCAAGCGGTTCTATCTTCGGCATACGACTTCTTGAAGAACTCGCCAAGACATCAGAAGTTCATCTTATAGTATCTACTTCGGCTTTAGATATTATAAACACAGAGGTAGGCATTGATTTATCTCAAAATCCCATGGAAAAAATCAGACAGCGGCTAAATGCTAAGTGCTTATTTTTGTATAATGACAACGATATGTGGTCGCCTGTTGCGAGTGGTTCTTTTAAGACAGATGGGATGTTTGTTGTTCCTTGCTCTATGAAAACCCTTTCTGCAATTGCAAATGGCTATGCTAACAATCTAATCGAGAGGGCTGCTGATGTAACGATAAAGGAGAAAAGACAGTTGCTTCTTTGTCCTCGTGAAATGCCATTTAGCCCAATACACTTGGAAAATATGTTGAAACTTGCTCGGCTCGGTGTTGTTATAACACCACCTGCTATAGCTTTTTATCATCATCCGCAAACCATTGATGATATCATTGATTTCATAGTGGGGAAGATATTGGACTGCTTTAAAATAGACAATAACCTATTTAAAAGGTGGGGAGGAAAAGATTGATTGGGGTTATTCTCTTAAACATGGGAGGTCCTGACTCATTGGAGTCTGTGAAGCCTTTTCTGAAAAATCTTTTTTCTGATAGAGATATTATTAAATTAGGTCCCTCTTTTTTACAACAACCTCTATCTTCATTAATTATAAAAATGAAACTAAAAAAATCCATAGCAGCCTATAAGTTGATAGGGGGGAAGTCACCTCTTATTGATATTACATATCAGCAAGCTAAAGTGCTTGAAGAAGTTTTGAATGAACAGGAAGGAGACCTGCCAAGCTCTGATGGTTTTAGAGTTTATGTTGCAATGAGATACTGGCATCCATTTGCTATGCAGACGGTCAACCAAATATACCACGATGGCATAAGAGAGATAATAGCAATTTCGCTTTATCCCCAATATTCCAAAGCTACTTCAGGTTCTTCCATAAAAAATCTTGCTGAGACATTCGCTAATATTTCAAGAAAAGAAGTGGATATTCCCATAACATATAAAAAATCATTTGTTATTGATTACTCTTCATTTAAAGTGCATTTTGTTGCTTCTTGGCATGATCATCCGATATATATTGATTCACTTGTTGAAAAAATAAAAAGGGGATTTGAACTATTTCAGACAGGATTAAATATGAAGAAGCAGAAATTGCATGTACCTGTGCTCTTCAGCGCCCACAGTCTGCCTCAGAAGTTTATTGAACAGGGCGATCCCTATGCCGAACAAACTAAAGAAACAATAAATGAAATACTCAAACATATTAATATAGATTGGCATCTTTCCTATCAAAGCAAGGCGGGTCCTGTAAAGTGGCTTGAACCATCTACTGAGGATATGATAGTTCGGCTTGCAAAAAAAGGCATCAAGAATTTGCTCATTGTGCCGATAAGTTTTGTTTCTGACCACATAGAGACCCTCTATGAGATAGATATGCTCTATAAAGACATAGCAAATAAGCATGGTATAAATCTTCAAAGAACTGAATCATTAAACACATCACCTAAATTTATAGAGGCTTTAAGTGATATAGCTAAATCGCACGCAAAACACCTCTCTCTATTTAAATAATCTTGAAAGATGCAAACTATTTTGATGAAATGGTTATCTTAAAGTAATCTTTGCAACCCTATCCAGCACATGAACAGTATCAACAAATCTTATCTGTTTTGTTCTTGAAGATAAAATCAGCGAATGGGTTCTTGCTCCGCCCCCGAAAAAGCTAACTCCATTTAAGATATCTCCTTTTGTAACGCCTGTTGCAACAAATATTATATTTTCGCCAGGCGCAAGATCATCAGTCGTATAAACCTTATCTTCACTCATGTCCATACCCATTTCCTTAGCTCTCTTTTTCTCTTCATCACTTCTCCATCGCATCCTTGCCTGTATCTCTCCACCAAGGCATTTGACTGCTGCAGCAGATAAGACACCTTCTGGAGCCCCACCAATGCCCATTAAGGCATGAATGCCTGTTCCCTCAACAATAGCTGCAATAGCTGGGGTTATATCCCCATCACTGATGAGCTTAATCCTTGCCCCTGCTGCCCTCACATCCTTAACTAATTGTTCATGTCTAGGCCTATCGAGTATTACTACGACAAGGTCGTCAACATCCCTACCCATAGCTTTTGCTATATTATTAAGATTTTCTTTGACTGATGCCCTGATATCAACAACACCTTTTGCCGCTGGTCTTACTACAAGCTTGTCCATATATGTATCAGGGCAGAAAAGAAGCCCATCTTTTTCAGCTACTGCCATAACGGCTAGAGCATTTGGTGAACCTGTAGCGCAAAGATTCGTTCCCTCAAGAGGGTCAACGGCTATATCAACCTCAAAATCGCCGCCGCAGCCAACTTCTTCTCCGATGAAAAGCATGGGTGCTTCATCTCTTTCTCCTTCTCCGATGACAACTCTGCCATGTATAGGGATATCATTCAAAGTAGTGCGCATTGCATTGACTGCAGCCCTGTCAGCATCCTTTCTATCCCCCTTGCCCATCAGTCTTGCGGCTGCAATAGCAGCTGCTTCAGTTACACGGAGAATATCCAATGTCAGCATCTTTTCCATAATCTTCTCTCCTTATATGATATTCTTGTATTGATTTAATGCTCAATTCTTTTTTCAATAAGCTCTCAATTGCTAATATAAGAGCCCTCGCACCTGAAATTGTAGTAGTGTAAGGAACTTTGTATTGAATTGCACTTCTTCTTATATACATTGAATCTTTTTGCGACTGTAAACTCTGCGGTGTGTTTATTATAAAGTGTATCTGCGAATTCTTGATCATATCTACAATATGAGGTCTGCCTTCAGATAATTTATTGACAATCTCTACATTAATGCCATTTTTCTGAAGGTAGTTAGCAGTTCCTCTCGTGGAAACGAGATTAAAGTTTAAATCAGAAAGCTTTTTTGCAACCTCTACTACACTTGCCTTATCCGTATCTTTTATACTAATAAAAATGGTTCCAGAGGTAGGAATGCGATTGTTGCTCGCCATTTGTGCTTTGGCATATGCTAATCCAAAATCTTCATCTATTCCCATTACCTCACCAGTAGATTTCATCTCAGGACCCAAAATAACATCTACTCCTTGAAACTTATCAAAAGGAAATACAGCTTCTTTGACTGCAATATGTGAGAATGTAATATCTTCTGTCAGACCAAGATCCTTTAATCTTCTGCCAACCATCACTTTAGCCGCAAATTTTATGAGAGGTGCCCCTATAGTTTTGCTTACATAAGGTATTGTTCTGGATGCCCTTGGATTAACCTCGAGAATATATATGTCTTTATCTTTAACTGCAAATTGGACATTCATTAAGCCAATTACATTCAATTCCTTTGCGAGGGCTATAGTTTGTAGCTTAATTGAATCAACTATAGAGTCAGGAAGTGTATATGGAGGCAAGGAACAAGCAGAATCCCCTGAATGTATTCCAGCTTCCTCAATATGCTCCATCACTCCACCTATAATAACATCCTCTCCATCTGCTATAGCGTCAACATCCACTTCAATAGCATCAGAGAGATATTTATCAATCAATATTGGGTGATCAGGTGATATGCTTACAGCTCTTTGCATATAATCTATCAGAGATACTTCATTATGGACTATTTCCATTGCTCGACCACCCAATACATAGGAAGGCCTTACAACCACTGGGAAGCCTATTTTTTTGGCTGCGGTGACAGCATCTTCAATAGACATAGCGGTCTCATTTTCGGGCTGTCTAAGGTTCAATTTATGAAGCAACTCCTTAAACCTCTTTCTATCTTCTGCTCTATCTATTGAATCTGATGATGTCCCTAATATTTTAATACCTTCTTTTTCAAGTGGCATTGCCAACTTTAGAGGGGTCTGTCCGCCGAATTGAACGACAACGCCTTCTGGTTTCTCTAATTCAATTATATTCAAAACATCCTCTATCGTTAAAGGTTCAAAATAAAGCTTATCAGCGGTATCATAATCTGTGCTTACAGTCTCAGGATTACAGTTTATCATGATGGTTTCATATCCTTCTTCTTTCAATGCAAAGACGGCTTGGACGCAACAATAATCGAACTCGATTCCCTGTCCAATCCTATTTGGACCCGAACCTAGAATAATAACTTTTTTATTTACTGATGGGTGAGCTTCATTTTCTATAATGATATTTAAATCTCCACATTTTGATCCCTGAATCCTATAAAATGGTCTCTCGTAGGACGAATAAAAATAGGGGGTATAAGCTTCGAATTCCGCAGCACAAGTATCTACAAGTTTATATACAGGCTTTAATGAATATTGTTTTCTAAGTCCCCTTACAGCCTCTTCAGTCAATCCAGAAAGTTCGGCGATCCTCTTGTCAGAATATCCATACTTTTTAGCTTCATACAATATTTCATATTTATCTGAAGGATTTGCTGAGATACCCTTAATTTTCGATTCCATATCAATGATTTGTTGAATATTTTTCAAAAACCATTGATCAACACGAGTAAGCTCATGAATCTCATCTAATCCCATCCCACTTCTTATTGCATGAGCTATATACCATATCCTCTCAGAATTAGGTATCCTTAATTTTGACTTCAATTCTCTAATACCAACTTTGGGTGATTCCAGTCCTGATGAGCCAACCTCAAGACTTCTTAATGCCTTCTGGAGTGATTCCTTGAATGTTCTGCCTATTGCCATTGCTTCGCCTACTGACTTCATTTGAGTCATAAGCGTGCTGTCTGCATCAGGGAATTTTTCAAATGTGAAACGAGGCATTTTAGTAACAACATAATCAATAGTAGGCTCAAATGAGGCTGGTGTTTCTTTTGTGATATCATTTCTGAGCTCATCAAGGGTATAGCCTACTGCAAGTTTAGCAGCAATCTTTGCTATAGGAAACCCTGTGGCTTTACTTGCCAATGCTGAACTTCTCGAGACCCTTGGATTCATTTCTATTACAACCATATGTCCATTAGCAGGGTTGACTGCAAACTGAATATTAGATCCCCCGGTTTCAACCCCGATTTCTCTTATTACAGCAATTGCAGCATCACGCATTATCTGATATTCCTTATCTGTAAGGGTCTGGGCGGGAGCTACAGTGATAGAATCACCTGTATGGACACCCATAGGATCGAGATTCTCGATAGAGCATATTATTATCACATTATCCATCATATCCCGTACTACTTCAAGCTCATATTCCTTCCAGCCCAAAACTGATTCTTCTATCAAAACCTGACTGACAGGACTAAGCTTTAACGCTTTATCAAGCATTTCAGCATATTCCTCGATGTTATATGCTATACCTCCACCTGTGCCTCCAAGAGTAAAAGCAGGTCTAAGGATTGCAGGGAATCCTATTTTATCAATTATTGCAAGTCCTTCATTGAGAGTTGTCACAGTCTGACTGGTGGGAACATCGAGTCCTATCTTTTGCATAGACTGCTTGAAGAGCTCCCTGTCCTCAGCCTTCTTTATTGCAGGCAATTTTGCTCCTATCAGTTCAACATTATATTTATTCAAAATGCCTGATTCCGACAATTGAACGGCAAGATTTAAAGCGGTCTGACCACCCATAGTCGGTAGGAGTGCATCTGGTCTCTCTTTCTTTATTATTAGTTCTAAAATCTCCTTTGTAAGCGGCTCAATATATGTAGCATCAGCCATTTCTGGGTCAGTCATTATAGTAGCAGGGTTAGAATTAACAAGAACCACTTTAAAACCTTCTTCCCTCAAAGCCTTACATGCCTGTGTCCCAGAATAATCGAATTCACATGCCTGACCTATTATTATAGGTCCAGAGCCGATTAAGAGTATTTTGTTTATATCACTTCTTTTAGGCATCAAAAACTCCTTTATTTACTTATAGTTACTTAAGCCATTATGTTATATTTAAATAACAGGGTTATAATAATGCTTTTCAGACTTAATGCATCAAATAGAGTTAGGTTTATAATTGCTTTAATATCGTAAGAGATAATATATAACAGTAAGAATTACAGCTAATAATATACCATAAGCTTGGAAATTAGATATAATATTTAGTCTAATATTTTATAATATAAATTTATGCAAGATTCTGAACACATAATCACCTCATCACCGCGTGGCACAGCTATTTATGCATTAACCAATAGGCCTAACCCTCGAATTGACTTCCTTGTTAAAGAAGACTCAAATTTCATAAAACAACTCACTACAAAAACAAAGATTGCTATAAGGGCAAGGTTTTTTAATAGAAATCGAATTGGCTTGATATTGACGATGTTTCAAATAGGAAGTGATTCAGACTATATATTCAGCACCTTCTGGAATTACCATGCAGAAAATGGCAGAATCGTCTTTGCATTAATGTCTAAACAAGAAGATATGGCATTTCACTTTTATGGAGACACAGGAACAATAGAACAATCAATGCTTATTGGAAATAGTTTTCGTAATTTTTTTAAGGCGGCTATCCGACAAATAGATACCCTATCTTCATGGAGTGCAGAACAATTTGAGAAAGAAAAAGTAGAAATTTTAAATACTTATCCTACCACTATAGCCCTTTGGGAAGCAATAAAATGATATTTTTCTTTATTTTTATGTTAATATTTCTTTTTGACTTAGCTCAATTTTAGCTATTTAACCAAAAAATTGCATATATATTATTTTGATTTTTCAGGTTAATTAATAAGGGGTAATGTCAAAAGTTTTATGAAAAAAGAGGGAAAGATATGAAACCACAGAATTTCACCACAGAGGTCACAGAGGGGATGCAACAGAATTCCTCTTAACTTATTAATATTTTCTCTGTGTTCTCTGTGGTTAATTTTAACAATACTTAATAAGGAAATAGGAGGTATTGATGAGACGGCGTGATTTTTTAAAAAATTCAGCTCTTATTTTAGGCTCTCTTGCGATAGCTAAAAATGGCGCAGCTCAAGATATTCATATTCATAAAGGACATGAAATGCCTCCCATGCCGCATGATATGAAGATGCACATGCCTCTGGGCTGGTTAGACCCAAACATTAAATTATCAACACCACCACCATTAATGGGCAAACAAATGGGGTATATTATCACACCTAATGTCCTTCCACTCGGCTATGAGATAGATAAAAATGTGAAAGTATTTAGTTTGATTGCTCAACCTGTAGAACATTATATCCTTGATGGGGAACCTTCTGAAGGTTCTATATGGGATAAGGTGCATAAGGCAAAGGGTATGATGCCGGGTATGTATCTTCCCAAGAAAATAAAGGGGTGGGGCTTTAATGGCTCTATTCCAGGGCCGACCATCGAGGCATACGAAGGTGACAGGGTTCGCTTAATCGTTAAAAATGAACTACCCGAGCCGACCTCAATACATTGGCATGGGCTTGAAGTGCCAAATGAAATGGATGGAGCTGGTGGAGTTACGCAGCCTCCTATTAACCCGGGAGAGACCTTTATTTATGAATTTACCCTTTATCAAAATGGCACATTTATGTATCACTCAGGCTTTAATGAAAAAAAGCAGGTTGCAATGGGACTTGGAGGCATGTTTATCATACATCCTAAGAAATACAAACAAAAAATTGATAAAGACTTTGCAATACTGATTCAAGAATGGAAATTTATTGCTGGAAATGAAAACCCTGATGTCACATCCACAGACCCTAATTGGTTTACATTCAATGCAAAGGCAGCTCCTAGCACGGAGATTCTCACTGTAAATCAGGGCGACAGGGTAAGGATACGATTTGGCAATCTAAGCAATCAAAACGCCCATCCTATTCATCTTCATGGCTATACATGGAATATTGTTGGAACAGAAGGCGGTCCTATCCCTAAGTCTGCCCAATGGCCCGGAAATACTGTGGATGTCTCTCCGGGCACAGTGCGAGATGTGGAATTCAATGCGTGGAATCCGGGATACTGGCACTTTCACTGCCATAAACTCCACCACACGGTGAATGCCCATGCTGATATGCCTATGGGTGTTATGCCGATGGGAGGGATGACTACATTTCTGAGTGTTATACCAAAAGAAAAGGATGCCAGATGGAGACATCCAAGGGAGGGTAAGATATGAGATGTTTTATCTTCACTATTATTTTATTTCTTACAGGATGCGCAAGTGTTCAAATTCAGGAGGAATGGGCAAAGGTTAATCACTACAGTGTCGAACAAACAGGTGTAAAGATTAAATGGCAACAATCTGAAGAGGATGCAAAGGCTTCGAATGAGGAGGTAAGAAGGCTTCTGGATAGCGGCATTACAATGGAGGAAGCTGTAAAAGTCGCCCTTCTTAATAATCAAAATTTACAGGCGGCATTTGAAGAAATCGGCATAGCAAAGGCGGATTTAGTGCAGGCAGGGCTATTTTCTAATCCCAACCTTTCTGCACTTTTTCGATTCCCCTTCGGAGCAGGCAGCACAGGCATTGAAGCATCTGGTTCATTAAATATAGCAGATTTCTGGCAGATTCCCATCCGCAAAAAAGTTGCTGCTGCAAGACTTGAAAGTGCAATGCTTCGGGTCTCTGAAGAAATATTAAACACCGCTGCAGAAGCAAAAAGAGCTTATATCAACTATTCAGCCTTATCATCAATTCGAGATGAATTGATGAGGACAAAGGATCATATGGAAGAGTGGAAAGACCATTTGATATACAGAAAGCAATTCGGATATGCGAGTGAATTGGATATTTATATGGCAACTGCATCAGTTATCGAGACTGAACTCGAGTTTGCAAAAATAGAGAGTGAATTATTGATTTCAAGATACAGATTAAATCGAGCATTAGGATTATCTTTTGAACAGTCTGATTATGAATTAGTAGGAGATTTACCCCAAGAAATCATTCAATTACCAGAATTAGAACAGTTGATTTCCTATGCCCTTGTAAACAGGCCTGATATACAAATAGCAAGGAAGCATGTTGAGGACTCAAAAAGTGCTTTAGCCTTAGAGCGTAGCCGCATATTCAGCAATGTTGAGATTGGAGTAGGTTATGAAAGAGACACAGACAGAGATGAATCTATAGGTCCCGAGATAAGCCTTCATCTCCCAATCTTCGATCAGAATCAAGCTCAAATAGCAAAGGCTGAATACAAGCTTAGGCAGTCGGAAAAGAAATTAAACGCTAAAATCGGCAAGGTTAAGGAAGAAGTTTCAGTTGCTTTTGAAAGGCTAAGGCAATTAGGCAAAAAGATGAATATTATAAAGACGCAGATTCTGCCTGCGCGCGATGCAGCCATAAAGTATGCAGAAAAATACTTTAATGCAATGCAGATTAATATGCTTTATCTACTTGAAGCACAACAGAATCTTCTGGAGACAAATAGAGATTATCTCAATACACTTAAAGAATATCATGAGCAGGCTATCGAACTTGAAAGGCTCACAGGCAGAGTAGTAGCTAAAGAGTTTAAAAATCAAGCAACAAACTAATAACCAACAATATGAAAAAACTCTTCATTATCTCTTTACCGCTATCTCTCTTATTTCTTTTATTCACAACTATCCTTTATGCAGACAATGACAGGAAAAAGAAAATTTTATTACTCCATTCATATCATGTAGGTTATCCATGGTCTGACGGCATTCACAGAGGGATTTTAGATCAACTGAAAAATGTAGATAATTTGGAAATCTATACCGAATATATGGATCTAATTAAAAACAAGGGTGAAAATAAGTATTTAAAGCACCTTGAAGATTTATTTTTAAACAAGTATTCTGATGAAAATATTAATTTTGATGTTATTATTGCAATAGATGATAATGCCTTTGATTTTTTATTGAAACGGCGAGATATACTTTTTAAAAATGTTCCTATTGTCTTTTGCGGTATTAATAATTTTAAAAAAGAACTTATAAAAGGGCATAAGAATATCACTGGTGTAAATGAGCAAAAATCCGCTAAGGAAACTATAGAACTTGCTTTGTCATTAAGCAAAAAGGCGAAAAAGTTAGGAGTTATAACCGGTTCAAGATTAGCAGAGCAGAGAAATTTAGAACTCTTTCAAGAAGCTGTTTCCTTGCTTAAGGTTAAAATAGAAATTGTTTATCTAAGCAATATAGAGTTAAATGAACTTAAGAGTCAGCTTTCAAAGTTCGAACCTGATGATATTTTATTTTATCTTTCTTTTTTACAGACACCATCAGGAATACATTTTGATTCAGATGAGATAATAAAAATCTTATCCGAATCTACTAATGCTAAAATTTTTGTTTTAAACGATCATGTAATTAAGTACGCTGTAATCGGTGGAAAAGTAACATACTCTTATGCTCAAGGTGAATCTGCTGGTAAAATGGCACTTAAAATCTTAAAGGGTAGAAAAGCTGACAATATACCAATAATGATGGAAAGTCCAAACAAATATATATTTAATGCTGAATCTCTGCAAAAACATAATATACTAAGAATTGCTTTACCAAAGGATTCCATAATAATCAATCTTACATCAGAGGAACTCTCCAGAAATTGGGAAGAGATTATTAAAGGAAGTTTTTTTGGCTATGACCTATTCAAAAATCATGGGACTATTATGCTTATTATTGACCCTAAAACAGGCATTATACTTGATGCTAATGATACAGCCAAGCTTTATTATGGATATCCGAAATTGCTTGGGAAAAAAATCCAAGAAATAAACACATTGACAGAGGAACAGGTAAAACAAGAATTGCAGCGAGCAAAAGACTTAAAGCATAATTTTTTTAATTTTAGACATCTTTTAGCTAATGGAGAGATTAGAGATGTAGAAGTTTATTCTTACCCCATTACGCTAAAAACGACGCCACTCTTATTTTCTATCATCTTTGATGTAACAGACAAGCTTGCCGCTGAGAGCAAAAGCAAAAAAAAAGAAAAACTAATTTTAGTAACATTATCTATAATCACTATTCTCTCGACTTTTTTAATATTAATTCTAATTCTGTTTATAGTTAGAAAAAATCGTTTTGGAAAAATATTAATAGAGAAAAACAAAAAACTCGAAGAAGCAAATGCACAAATTAAGACGCTATCAGGCATTATTCCTATCTGTATGCATTGCAAAAAAATTAGGGATGATCAAGGATATTGGAATCAGTTAGAAAAATTCATAAGTGAACATACTGAAGCCATGTTTAGCCATGGTATCTGCCCGACTTGCATGAGAGAAAATTATAAGGATTTTATAGAAAAAGATAAAAAAGATATATAAACATCAAAAAATAGATATAGGTTTTATAAGACAAGTCAACTATATTGGGTATCCAAAATGGTTATCCTTCTGACAGACAATGCGATTGTCCTGCTTATATTTTTTTATAAAACTTTCTAAAACTATTTTTGTTTAACTGCAAAAGATTTTAAACCTTTTTAAAAATACTTGCAAAAATAATATCAAAGGAGTCTATATCATGAACAAAAAAACTGTTTTATTCTTCATTATGGCTACATTTTTTATTTCTTCTTGCGTAACTGTCAATATCTATTTTCCAGCAGCAGCAGTGCAGAAAGCAGCAGATGTAATTGTTGAGGATATCAGAGGAATTGAGAAAAACCCTGAAAGACAAAAGGATAAAAAACCGGATAAAGAAAGTAGGTTTATTCAAGAAATTAAAAGTCTTGCATTAGGAACTTCAGTAGCATATGCCCAGATAGACATAGAAGTCTCCACTCCTGCAATAAGGGCACTGAAAGAATCTTTAAAGCTTAGATTTACAGTTCTTAAGCCTTATTATGAAATGGGCGCTATAGGAGAAAACAACAAGGGTCTAATAGAAATAAGGGATATCTCAGGCTTGAACCTTAGACAAAAGGCTGAAATAAATCGTCTGGTTGAGCAGGAAAATAATGATCGCAATGGTCTTTATGAAGAAATTTTAAAGGCGAATAAATTCGGCAGGGAGATGCTTTCAGAGATACAGAGGATTTTCGCCAACAGTTGGAGAGATAAATCCCTTTCTAACTGGTGGATTCAGAAAGATGATAGCGAATGGGTACGAAAAAAATAGTATTTGAAGAGTGGAGCCTGTCTAAAAACTACGATTTCACTCGACTGTCATTCCCCGACTTGATCGGGGAATCCAGCAAATATGAGGAACTGGTTTCCCACTTCCGTGGGAACAGCGTCTGGATTGTCCGGTCAAGCCGGACAATGACAACATGCGAGTTTTTAGACAGGCTCAGTGTCCCAGTTTAAATAGTTGGATAAACTAAATAACTGATATGGTGGACTATTTATAATGCCTGAATATACACCTTTAATGAGGCAATATTTCAATATTAAGGAAAAATATAAGGATGCTATCTTATTTTTTCGATTAGGCGACTTTTATGAGATGTTTGATGAAGACGCACGAAAGGCATCGGCTATCTTGCAAATAACACTCACAAGCAGAAGTAGGGAAAGCGAAGACCCTATCCCAATGTGTGGGATTCCTTACTTCTCGGCAGATTCTTATATTGCAAAGCTCATTAAAATGGGTTATAAAGTAGCAATTTGTGAACAAGTGGAAGACCCTAAACAGGCTAAGGGGATAGTGCAGAGAGAAGTTGTAAGAGTCATAACCCCTGGCACATTTAATCCAGAAAACCCCAAAGAGAATTCATTCATCCTCAGTCTTTTTAGTCGTGGGGGCAAAACAGGTATTGCTGCTGCTGATGTCTCTACTGGTGAATTTATTGTTTATGAGACTACAAAACCAGTTGAGGATGAGATTATAAGATTTGAACCAAAGGAAATTCTCTGCCCCGATAGTTTTAAATCAGATATTTATTTTCAACAAACAATGAAGGGTTATTTCCTTTCTTACTTCGATGATTGGAACTTTGAATATTCAGAGGCTTATAAGACGATTCTCAGATATTTTAGGGTAGCTACATTGAATGGTTTTGGTTGTGATGATATGTATATCGCTATCTCTTCTGCTGGTGCCTTAATAAACTATCTCGAAGAAACTCAGAAAGACTTGCCTTTTAAAAAGATAAAGCTATTCAATGCGGATTCCTTCATGTTCTTGGATTCTACTTCATGCAGAAATCTAGAGATCTTTCAGAATCTTAATGATGGCTCAACTGAAGGATCGCTACTCTGGGTTATGGATGAGACTCTTACCCCAATGGGCGGGAGATATTTGAGGAAAGCCTTGATAAATCCTCTCATTGATATATCCCTAATACTTGAAAGGCACAATGCAGTAGAAGCAATTGTAGATGATTTTCAACTCAGAGAGGACTTAAGAATTGTCTTAAAAGATATTCAGGATATAGAGAGACTGATAATGAAGGTGAGCTGTAAGTCTGCTACCCCAAGAGATATAAAGGCATTAAAAAATTCACTGCAAAATCTCCCAAAAATCAGAGAGTTGCTTGCTCTTTCAGATAATTTATATCTAAATAAATTAGGCAAAGAGCTCGAGAATTATGATGTTCTTGTTAATTTAATTGACCATACAATTGTAGAAAATCCGCCCAATAATACATCTGAAGGAGGGATAATAAAGACTGGATGTAGTTCAGATGTTGATGAATTGAGATTTATCTCATCATCAGTGAAGGATTTTATTGCAAAACTTGAAGCACAGGAACGGCAAAGGACATCTATACAATCTCTTAAGATTGGTTACAACAGAATATTTGGTTATTTTATAGAAATTACCAAAGCTAATCTGAACCTCGTCCCTCAAAATTATATCAGAAGACAAACCCTTGCGAATTCAGAAAGATTTATAACAGATGAGTTGAAAGAATATGAGACAAAGATTTTAGATGCAGAATCCCGTCTAAATACCCTTGAACTAGAGCTATTTAATAATTTGCTCGAACAGATAAAAGGTTATCATGAAAATCTTCTTAACACATCCACAATCATAGCTATAATTGATTTTATCTATAGCCTTGCTCTTGTTGCAAAGAAATATGATTATGTCAAACCAACAGTTACTAATGATAATCTAATAGAAATCATTGAAGGAAGGCATCCAGTAGTAGAGCGCCTAATATCTAAACATGTTTCAAGTTATGCAAATGAGAGATTTATACCAAATGATACTATGCTTGATTGCAATAATAACAGGCTTATAATAATAACCGGACCTAATATGGCAGGTAAATCTACATACATGAGACAATCAGCATTAATCGTTCTTCTTGCTCAAATAGGATCATTTGTCCCAGCAAGGAATGCAAGAATTGGTTTAGTTGATAGGATTTTTACAAGAATAGGAGCTGTAGATTTCATCACCAAAGGACAGAGCACTTTTATGGTCGAGATGGCGGAAGTCGCTAATATTTTAAATAATGCTACAGAAAAAAGCCTTGTTATACTTGATGAAGTCGGTAGGGGAACGAGCACTTTTGATGGTGTAAGCATAGCTTGGGCAGTAGCAGAGTTTCTTGCTAAAGACATTGAATGCCGAACTCTCTTCGCAACACACTATCATGAATTAGCTGACATTGTATTTACAATAGAAGGGGCAAAGAACTATAACGCCGTTGCGAAAGAATGGGGGGATGAGATAATATTTCTTCGCAGGATAGAAAAAGGTTCTGCTGATAAAAGCTATGGCATACAGGTTGCTCGTCTTGCAGGTCTGCCCCAAGAAGTCATTAATAGGGCTAAAGTAATCTTGAGAAAGTTTGAGGGAGGCAGATTGAGAGATTCAGCCTTAAATCGGCAAATGAACTTATTTTTTTCTGAAGACCCCGTTACCGCTGAGTTACTCAACCTCGATCTGAACTCCGTAACACCTCAAAAAGCATTAAAAAAATTAGCTGAACTGAAGAAAAAGGCTGAAGGAATGGTGTAAATTAAAAGATAATGACTATAGTAGGTTTAACTGGAAACTTTGGGATGGGCAAAAGCACCGTAGCAAGAATTTTCAGAGAACTATGTGCTGCTACAATTGATACTGATGATATAGTCAGGGAACTACTATGCCAGAAAGAGGTGATTCAGGAGATTAAAAAAGCCTTTGGAGATGATATAGTCACTGATGATACATTAAACAAAAAACTGCTCACAAAATTAGTTTTTGACAACCCATACCTAAGAATATGCCTTGAAGATATCCTACATCCTCGAATTTTCAGAAAAATAGAATATGAAATACATAAGCTTAATGCCGAGAACCAGAAAAAGGTTATAATTATTGAAGCCCCGATAATATTTGAAAGAGGTTATCAAAATAGATTTGATATAATAATTACTGTCTTTACTCCTCTTGATTTAGCTATTGAGAGACTTAAAGCCAAGGGGATATGTGAAGAGGATATAAGAAAAAGGCTAAACAGTCAGTTTCCTATTGAGATGAAAGTCAGCAAATCCGATTACTCCATAGATAACAGTAAAGCCTTCGAATATACAAAAGAGCAGGTAATAGAAATATACCAAAGGCTTTTATTGAAAAAAATAAATAAAAATAATTAAGACCTCACCTTTGATAATTTTTTGTATTTTTGCATGTCTGAATGCATACTTTTGCCTCTATTTCAAAAGGCGGATGGAAAAAATATTGACTATATTCTTGGAGCTAAAATGCTAATTCTAAATGGCTTAGAAGATAATTTTGTTTTTGATAACCCTGTTGTTACCATAGGTAACTTTGACGGAGTTCATATAGGACATCAAAAGATATGCAAAAAAGTTGTGATGACAGCAAAACAAGTAGGTGGCACATCTATTTGTATCTCCTTCGATCCTCATCCAGTAAGGGTTTTATCGCCTGAAAGAGGATTAAAAATGCTGACACAGCTCGATGACAAGGCTAAGCTACTCTCAGAATTAGGTTTAAAAGCATTGATAATAATCCCTTTTGATAAAAAATTTTCTCAGACAGAGCCTGAAGACTTTATTAAAAAAATACTTATTGAAAAACTTGGGATAAAATGGCTGGTTGTTGGACATAATTTTTCATTTGGGAAGAGAAAGAAAGGAAATACAAACTTGCTTAGACAGAAAGCGAAGAAATACGGTTTCGGCTTTTCTGTCGTTAGATATGCAAAGATTGAGGGCAGCATCGTAAGCAGTTCCAGACTTAGGGGCGCTTTACAAAGAGGTAGGGTATTTGAAGCCTCAGCTATGCTTGGAAGGGCATATCATGTTAAAGGCATTGTTATCAAAGGAACAGGGAGAGGTTCTACTATCTTGAATATACCTACTGCTAATATCCAATCTAATAATGAGATAATACCTAAAGATGGGGTCTATGCAGTCAGGGTTACTCTATGTTCTCAGATGAATAATTTAGAGTCATCACCACAAAATGAAGTTGTAGGCAAAATCATGCCTAAGTGCAAAATTTATGAAGGTGCAGCAAATATTGGCAATAACCCGACATTTGGGGATATATATAATACAAGCTTAGAGGTGCATATCTTTGATTTCAATAGAAATCTCATTGGAAAGGAACTATTAGTTCATTTTATCGAAAGGATTAGGGATGAAAAAAAATATCCCGATATAGAAACCCTTCAAAGGCAAATTGAAGAGGATATCCAAACCGCTAAAAAGATTCTCAAAAAAAGAAAGCCTCCTTTATTTCTTGGGGCTGATTAAAATCTTAAAGGGTCAACATCAGTTGTCACTCTAACCCCCTTTAAGATATTGAATGCTTCTTTCAATGAAGATGCAAGCTGATTTAGTCTCTTTCTATCTTTTGATTTTATAAGAAACCGCAAATGTATTTGTGATTTCTCTAAGGATTGCAATTCAATCGGACCTAATATTTCTATACCTTCCTCCTGTCTTTGGCTAAGTATCCTCTGAAATTCATTTCTATCCCCATCAATTTCCTTTTTAAGGAAGATATTAAAAAGAATAAGTCTCGAAAAAGGAGGGAAGCCTATCTCTTTTCTAATCGCCAGTTCATTCTTATAAAACCCTGAGAAATCATAGTTTTTAATAAAATTTAATATCCTATTTTTGGGATTTCTTGTCTGTAAATAAATGCATCCATCTGGTTTTACAAGTTCTGCAAAATGAATAATTTCTTGAAACAATTTTTCATTTGCTCGGTAATTAGGCTCTAAAAAATAGAGATCTACATCAATAAAGGCGACAGCTTTGAATATGCTTTCACTAAGTCTGCGAATATGATGACCACGGCCAATAATGAAAGGTATGAACGAGTCATTATCAGCAAGTTTTTGTGTATTCTTTTCTATAAGAATAGCTTCATTATTTAAAAACTTGCTGATATCTTCATTTATTCTCTCCGTTCCAGCTCCAAGAGGCATTAAATCCATCCCTCTACATATATTACAGCCCTCTGGAGCTCTCTTCTCCTGTCCACATTTACTACATCTCAGGAAACCTTCCTTTTTGTAAAAAATCAAAGGTGTTTTACAGTTAGAGCATTTGAATATATATCCACAGTCTCTGCATGTTATAAGTGAATAACCTTTTTTATTGACTATAAATAACATGTTCTCATTTGCTGAAAGACACTTTTTAGCAGTCAATAAAACCTTTTTTGATATAGAAAGCCCTGAGTTTTCATCATCATACATATTTATAATCTCAATATCAGGTCTTCTTCGAGATGAGAATGGCTTTATTTTTATATCAGACATATCTATTAATCTCTGAGAAGGCTTCAAAAGGTGATATTTTCTATTCTTTGCATTATTAAAAGACTCAATGGAAGGGCATATTGATGAAAGTAATACAGGTATTCCTTCTAAGAACCCTCTCATTATAGCTACATCTCTACCATTATACCTCAGACCTTCTTCTCCCTTATAAGAGATGCTGTGTTCATTAAGGACAGCTATGAAAGAGATTTTTTTTAAAGGCATAAGAATAGCAGATCTCGTTCCGACAATTATATCGTGTTGGCCCGATAGGATTCCCTTTATAACCTCTATCCTTTTTTTATTGCCCTGTTTGCTGTGTATTGAGCATACCCTTTCGCCGAAGATTTTTTTCATAATATTTGCAATATCATCAATCTGCATAATCTCTGGAACTAAAAATATAGCGCCCGATAGATTTGCCGCAGCCTTCTCACAAATATTTCTAAGGAAGCTTTTTTGGTAAAAAGAAGATGGAGAGTGCAAGAGAAATGCCTTATAATTAGCATCTTGAATTGCATTAAAGAGCAGTGAAATATCTCTTTCTACATTATGTAAGTTATTCGAATAATAATTATTAGCTAAAAAAGCATCTCTATTAGGTAGCCTAAATTTTTCAATTATCTTAATCGCTTCTTTAAATGGGTAGCTTGAAAGTGCAGCGCCAAGCGGAGAAATATAATATTCAGAAAGCCATTTTATCAAAGAAATGGTAGTTGATGAACCGAAGTGCTCATGAATGGATATAATTTGCTTTACTTTAGAAATTCTATGATTTATATTTTCAAATGGCACATTTTCTTCAAATGCAAGGGTTTCCCTGACATCACAAATTATGCCGTACAAGCTTTGATTGCCAAGAGGTGCCCTGACAATCCTGCCTATTAAATCAGGTGGCATATCACTCTGCAGCCTATATGTGAAAGATTTAACCTTAAGTGGAAAGATAACTTCTGCGTACATTAGTTTATAAATAATTTACTATGAATCTGCCTTCCTTCATTATCGCCTTTATACAGTTTTTTTCTGCCTTTAGTAAACTGATGTCATTAAGAGGATTTCCGTCAATAATTAAAATATCAGCATAGGCGCCTGGCAATATCTCCCCAATCTGTCCCTTCATATTGAATAGTTCAGCGCAAAGAATTGTTGCTGAACGAATAATATCTACAGGAGGCATAACCTGCCTTCTTAATTCAAACTCTATTGATTGATATTTATGAAAATGACCGAGAAGGTCTGTACCAAAAGCGATATTAGCTCCTTTCTGGTAAGCCATTTCGAGAGATGTTATTGACTTTTCTCTTAGATTGCCTGCTTTTTCAACCAATCCTTCAGGAAAGACCTTACCTATTTCTCTCTTGCAAAGCATCTCGTATGTAGCAAGAGTGGGGACAATGAAAGCCTTCTTTGAAATCAATAAATCGATGGTCTCCTCATCTATGAGATTTCCATGTTCTATTGATCTTATACCGCAATCCAATGCTCGCTTAATGGATGATGAAGTATAGGCATGTGCCATAACATAAGTGTTTACTGCCTCAGCTTCTTCAACAATCGCTCTTATTTCTTCTATGCTGAATTGATTAGCATTGACAGGGTCGGTTGGTGAAGCCACGCCTCCGGAAGCCATAATCTTTAAATGAGTAGCTCCCTTTCTTAGCTCATCCCTTGCGGCACGGCGCACCTCTGTAACACCATCACAGATGCGCCCTAACATTCCAAGAGAAGGATATCTATTGTCAATATAATCATCTCCACGACCCCTGAGGTCTCCATGACCTCCGGTCTGTGAAAGTGCGTGTCCACAAAATAAGAGTCTTGGGCATTCAAAAATCCCTTCATTGATTACTTGAGCAAGACCCCAATCAGCCCCGCCTGCATCACGAACGGTCGTAAAACCCCTTTTGAGCATCCCTTCAGCAATCCTAATAGAACGAGCAGTAATATATGAAGCCGGCATAGAGCTTAATCTTGCCAAATCAACTTCTATAGCCGTAATATGGACATGGGCATCGCATAGTCCTGGCATAAGTGTCTTACCCCAAAGGTCATACCTTATAGCATCAGAAACATTGATAGGCTTATCGCTAACCTCCTTGATCTTAGAATTCTCAACAAGCACATTAATATTAGTAACGACCTTACCAGCTAAAGTATCGAGCAGGTCACAATTTTCAAATAGTATAAGCATCTTGAAATCCTCCTGACAATTTTCGTTGAAAAAACTAAGCTGTGAAGATTAATATAAGTTAATTTATATAACTAAAAAATTGCATCAAAAACAAATATTATACGATTGTATCCCAAGTCCCGATTTGGATATATCAAATAGTAGGACAGCCGTCCCGGCTGTCCTACTGGATTAAGAATGTTTAAAAAAATTCTATATCGGGATTTGAGTGCATAGTCTATATTAAAAAATATGCAATAATGTAATAATAAATCAAATAATTTATAAAAGACTCTAAGAATTATGGCTTATATGGTTGATAGAAATCGTTTTGAATCACTTGTAGAAGAAGCACTGAAAAGCATACCCCCAGAATTTATATCAGAGTTAAAAAATGTTGCAATCATTGTGGAAGACTATCCAAGCGATGATATAATCAAAACTATGGGTATCAGCCGTCATCAATTATTAGGTCTTTTTGTTGGGCAGACCCATGAGGGTCAGAATACCTTTTTTGGGGTGCCATCTGCTTATCCTGATACTATTTATATCTATAAGAGAAATATCGAAGCTATAAGCAGAAACGAAGAAGACCTTATTGAAGAGATACGGGCAACCATTCTGCATGAAATAGGGCATTATTTTGGTCTCTCAGAAGAAGATTTAAAGAAAAGATATATTGGTTAATAGACTTAATTTAATTTTTACTTGAGGAGATACTTATGGCGGTAAGGGAAATCAGCAGTTATGAAGAATTAAATTCATTAGTTGGGCAGGAAGTAGGCGTCAGCGATTGGTTTGAGATCACTCAAGATAGAATCAATCTTTTTGCAGATGTAAGTATGGATTATCAATGGATTCATATAGATACTCAAAGGACTAAAGATGAGTCACCATTTGGCACTACTATTGCCCATGGGTTTTTAACCCTCTCACTTTTAAGCTTTCTTGAATCTCAAGTAGTAAAAATAAAAATGCCATATAAAATGAGGATTAACTATGGGTTAAACAAGGTTCGTTTTACCTCAGCAGTTCCTGCAGGTTCAAAGATCAGGGCTCGTATTAAACTACAATCAGCAGAAAAAATTTCCAAAGGAATGCAATTAACCTGGCATTTCACCATTGAGAGGCAAGACAGCGATAAACCTTGTTGTATAGCTGAGTGGCTGCTTCTTTATTATCAATAAAAAATGGATTCTCGTATTGTTGGCTATATTTTGGGGTCAATTTTTTTGATTACATTCATCGCTTCTTTTTTTAAGATGGCTTCCTTTTCCAATGCAATAAATTTTTTTAAGTAAGGTATTGCCCGAGAATCCCCGATATTATATAAAGCTTTTATAGCGCTATATTTTAGGGCAAAACTATCTTCTTTCAAAACGGGGATTAGATAAGGAACTGCATCCTTATTTCCAATAGCACCAAGTGATTGAACAACAGCTTCTCTAACCTGAAGATTGTCATAATAAAGGTTGTTCAGAAGGGCTTCAAAAACCCTTGTATTATTTTTAAAATTACCCAGAGCAATGGCAGTATTCCACTTAATAGCCGGACACTCATAATTCAAAAAAACATTATCCAGATACTCCAGAAGTATATTTATGGACTTTGGATTTTTACTCTCTCCAAGCAATCTGATCGCTTTTGATTGAATTTCCCAGTCTTCATATTTATTATCAAGCAGATCGATCAGAGCATCGACTGCTCTTTCATCCTTTGCACTACCCAAAGACTGCAGTGCATAAAGACGGTCATTAAGGTATTTGCTATTTAGCCCTTTTAATAAGGCTTGGTAGTCTGAAGATGCAATTGCTGTTTTAGATAAAAGTAATATAAAAGTAATAATAAATAGACTAAAAAATAAATATTTTTTATGCTTCAAAATTCTATCCTTTTGTTATATTTAAACTTGTTGATACAAGTCCATGTAATCGAACTAATTCAATATCATTTTGAAATGTTCTCCCAGTTGTTGTGAGATAATTACCTGTTAGTATAGAATCAGCACCTGCCATGAAAATAAGGCTATGAAATTCCCTTAAAACCTGAACTCTTCCCCCGCAAATCCTTATTGATTTATCAGGAAGGATGAATCTGAAAAGACTTATAATCCGTAAGGCATCAAAAGGGTGAAGCAAATCCCTTCCAAATAATGGGGTGCCTTCTATCGGAATAAGAAAATTGATTGGGGTTGAATCAACATTCAGTTCTTTCAAGGCAAAAGCCATTTCAATTCTGTCCTGCCAAGTTTCCCCCATACCCAATATTCCGCCAGAGCAGACTGAAAGCCCACAAGCTTGAGCTGATTCGATCGTCCTTATCCTTTCAGAATAAGTATGGGTTGAACATATATTAGGATAAAAACTTTCGGATGTCTCTATGTTATGATGATAGCGATCAAGCCCACTATCTTTAAGGAAATTCAACTCATCTCTTGAGAGCATCCCAAGTGATGCACAAGGAGTAAGCCCCATGTTACGAATATCATTGAGAATTGAAGCGATAACTTTTAATTCTTTTTGATTAACTTTTCTGCCACTTGTAACGATGCTAAACCTACTTACCCAGCCTCTTTTAGCCTCTTCAGCTTTCTCAATGATGCAGTCATTGCTCATTAGAGGATAGACTGGGATTTGAGCTTTATTTTTTGATGACTGTGCACAATAAGAACAGTCCTCTGAGCAGGCTCCTGATTTTGCATTTATGATCGCACAGAGGTCAATATGCTTACCTGAATACAACTCGCGAAGATGATTAGCCGAGGATAATAGATCTAATAAATTTAAACCCGAAGATTCAGCAAGAAATAGAGCCTCAGATCTCGATATATCACTACCTGAAATAATCTTTTCTCTAAGCCTCTTGATTTCCTGACTGCAACTAATATCTAATTCTGAAATCACTGAATCCTTCAATCTTACTTTCCCATTTAATATCAATATTAGTAACCATTGCAAAAGGAGGGCCGGCATAGCATTTTTTTATAGCAGCATCAATAAGCTCTTTTTCCCCCTCAAAGACAGCTTCTACACATCTATTTGGAAGGTTTCTAACCCAACCGTTTAATCCTAATGAATCAGCTACTTCCTTTGTGAAAGCTCTGAAATAAACGCCTTGAACTTTGCCTTCTATTATAATGTGTGCCCTGTATTTCATAGTTTGAATATTACCATTTTTGATAGTAAATTGTTAAACTGTAATAAGGCAACCTATCAAAAAACACCTTAATATTTATTATTATGGAAATATCCTCTTATATTTCTATATTATATAAAGCTTATTTAATTTAAAATATATTCAATGCATTCTATCGCTTTTTAGATAGCTACTGTATTCTTATGAAACTGCTTTAAATTAGTTTTATTTTTTCAACAGCGATCAGAATGGTTTTTTGGAGGATACACATGCCTGAATTAAGAAAAGATCCTATATCTGGAAGATGGGTAATATTATCTATTGAAAGGGGCAAAAGACCTGCTGACTATATCTCGCCATCTCAAAAGCGAAAAGGAGGCGGTTTCTGTCCATTCTGCCCAGGAAATGAGCATACTACAACCCCTGAAATAATAGCCTTCAGACCTGCCAGCACATCCCCTAATTCACCAGGATGGACTTTAAGGGTAGTTCCAAATAAATTTCCTGCACTTCAGATACATGGCTCTCTTAATAAAATGGGAGAGGGTATGTTTGATAAAATGAATGGTATCGGAGCTCATGAAGTTATAATCGAATGCCCTGAACATCAACTCTCTCTCGCAACCATGTCACAGAGAGCAGTAGAAGATGTGTTATGGGCTTATTTTTTTAGAATTACTGACCTTAAGAAAGACATCAGGTTTAAATATGTAGTAATTTTCAAGACAGAAGGAGAATCTTCGGGGGCATCTCTGGAACACACTCATAGCCAGCTCATCGCCCTTCCAATAGTCCCAAAAAGTGTCAAAGAGGAGATGGACGCTTCAAAGAAATATTTTGAGAATAAGGAGCGATGTATATTTTGCGATATCATTAATCAAGAGTTATTCTCCGAAAAGAGAATCATATATGAGAACAATTCATATATTGCCATAGCGCCATTCGCACCAAGAGAACCTTTTGAGACATGGATATTACCAAAAGAGCATGAATCCAACTTCTATCCACCTCAGAAAAGTTTTTCAGAGCTTGCTGAAATGCTACAGAGGGTACTGAAGCAGCTTGACTATGTTTTAGATAACCCTCCCTATAGCTTTTTATTACATACTTCTCCTTTCAAAGAAGAAATTAACGAATATTACCACTGGCATATTGAATTGGTGCCAAAGCTTACAAAAATAGCTGGCTTTGAGTGGGGGACAGGATTTTATATTAACTCCACGACCCCTGAAGAAGCTGCTAAGTTTCTGAGGGAAGCTAAGATATGAAGATAGCAATTGTAACATCTGAAGCA
Source organism: Thermodesulfovibrio yellowstonii (assembly GCA_020724365.1). Lineage (GTDB taxonomy): Bacteria > Nitrospirota > Thermodesulfovibrionia > Thermodesulfovibrionales > Dissulfurispiraceae > DYHD01. The sequence continues at coordinate 24,479 of DYHD01000012.1, forward strand.
ATTCCTTTTTCAAAGACAGGTGGACTAGCTGATGTAACAGGTACACTTTTTCGAGAATATCTCAAAGTAGGTCATGATGCCTATTTATTCACTCCACTTTATCAAAAAACTTTCCAAAATTTCGAGCCTTACATAGAAGATACTTCAATAGAATTTAATATACTATTAGGCAAAGAATTTAAACATTGTAGAGTTTTCAAATACATTAATAAAGATTACTCAAAATCTAAACAGAAATCGCATCAAAATATCTTCTTCATCAGCAATGACGAGTTCTTTGGTCGTAAGGAGCTTTATGAAGATAGTCTAGGCGAATACCCTGATAATGCTGCCCGTTTTGCATTTTTTTGCAAAGCTGTCTTAGAATTGATTCAAAAATTAGATATAAACCTCGATATTATACATTGCCACGATTGGCAAACAGGCATTATACCGCTTTATCTAAAAACTATATCCAGAGATATAAAAATTTTTAAAGATACCCGCACTGTCTTCACTATTCATAATCTTGCATATCAGGGATTATTTCCACCCGATGTTTTAAATATCATGGGGTTAGGCTATGATATTTTTCATCCTGAAGGGATAGAGTTTTATGGGCATATCAGCTATCTAAAAGCAGGGATAATCTCAGCAGACATTATTACTACTGTAAGTACTAACTATGCGAGGGAAATATTGACACCTGATTTCGGTTTTTCGATGGATGGTATTTTGAGAAAGAGATCAGACAGCCTTCACGGCATAGTGAATGGAATTGACTACACAGAATGGGATCCTGCTTCTGACCCTTACATACCACATAACTATAGCAAGAAAAATCTTTACGGAAAAATTGAAAATAAAAAAGCACTGTTACAAAGATGCTCTTTAAAAAGCGATATTGAGAAACCTTTGTTATTTTTTATTGGGAGGCTTTCATATCAGAAAGGTATTGATTTGCTCATAGCATCTTTAGATGAAACAATCATTAAAAACGCAAGTGTTGTTATAATAGGTAGAGGACAGTTTGAATATCAGGAACCCTTAAGCTCCTTGCAGCATAGATTTCTTGATAATGTCTTCTTTTATAATGGTTTTGATGAAGAATTAGCACATCTTGCATATGCTGGATCTGATATTCTTCTTATGCCCTCCAGATATGAACCATGCGGATTGGGGCAGATGATAGCGATGCATTATGGCACAATACCAGTAGCAATGGAAACTGGAGGATTGGCTGATCTCATAGAGGATGGTGTAACAGGCTTTCTTTTTAAGGAATATTCAAAGGAAGCCTTTTCGATAGCTATTAAAATTGCGATAAATACCTTTAAGTTTAAAAAGCTATGGGATAGCATGATAAAAGAGGCAATGAGCAGAGATTTTTCATGGAAAAAATCTGCTCAGAAATATTTGAATTTATATTCAAGTATCTTAAAATAAAAATTTTTTGATGGTCAAAATTTTGGAACACGCATCAAACGATAATTGCAAACACTACCCTGATAATAGGCTTTCAATTATTCTGGAGCTAATAAAATCTATCCTTCAAGTGAGCGATTTTAATCTGCTTCTTAGAAGGATAACTGAGGATACCGCAAAGGTCTTCAATGCTAACATCTGTCTTTTGCGGCTTCTCGATGATGGTAAACTTCCAGTTAAAGCTGCTTATGGAATTCCTGATGATGACAATATAATAAACAAATTGACTGTTTCTATAGGTGAAGGCATAGCAGGCAAAACATACGAGATTGGCAAGACAACTATCTTTGATTGTTATGAGGATATTAAACATTTAAGCGCTCTGTCAAGATTTTATACATTGCACACAGCCATATGCACACCTTTGAAGATTGGAGACCGCCTGATTGGAACCTTTGGATTATATAACAAAGTCTCCCTTGATGGGACTATAATCCCCTTTTCTAATGACGACAGATTTCTTCTTGAAGGATTTGCCTCGATAGCGGCTGTAGTTATTGACAAATTAACCCTACATGAGCATATAGCTCTTAAAGAAAAAGAGGCTATTGAGAGAAAAAAAAGCGAAGCAAAGCTCAGGGATATGCTTGAAGATTTGATAGAGAATTCTGCAGATGCTATTGTGACAACTGACTTAGATGGCATTATAACTTCATGGAATAAAGGAGCTGAAAAGATCTATGGCTTTGCAAAAGAGGAAGTTATATGCAAGCCTCTACCTTTTATCCCTGAACCTTTAAAAGAGATGGAAAAAAGTTATCTAAAACTTCTCAAAGAAGGGCAATACATTAGAGATATTGAGACTATTAGGAAAACAAAGAATGGCAAAATAATTGATGTTAGCCTGACTCTGTCTCCCGTTAAGGACACAGAAGGCAATATAGTCGCAACGAGTGGAATATCAAGAGATATTTCAGAGAAAAAGAAAACGGAAAAAGAACTCCGACAAAAAAATGAAGAACTATTGAAGATTTATTTCATAAGTTCTGCCATGAGAAGCACTCTTGAACTTAATAAACTTCTCAGAATGGTTTTGACTGCTATAACAATTGGAGACGGGTTCGGTTTCAACCGTGCAATACTTTTTCTGCTCGATGAGGATAAGAAGATTTTAAGGGGGACGATGGGAGTAGGACCTTCAAACTTTGAAGAGGCTTCTGAGATATGGACACAACTATGGAAAGAAGGTAAATCTCTTGCTTCATTAATAAGTGATATCGAAAAAGAACCTCTAAAAAGTGAATCATTTATTGATACATTGTGCTGCAAGCTTGAGATACCCATCGAAACAGATAATATTCTTAGCAGAGTAATCAAAGAAAAGAATGCTATCAATGTCACAGACATAAATTTATATAGTGAGCTACAAACACCTTTTTCAGATCAACTCGGATCATCAGCTTATGCTTTAGTCCCACTCATATCGAAAGATAATGTTATAGGTGTTTTATGGGTTGATAATTTATATTCAGGTAGACAAATATTGAATCATGACATCGATTTTTTGAAAAGCTTCACCGATCAAATGGCATCTGCTATAGAAAACGCAAGGCTTTTTGAGAAGATTGTAACTACTGAAAAGGAAATGGAAAATATTTTTGAATCTATTTCTGATATGCTTTATTTCAATACCCCTGATTATACTATCAAAAGGATTAATAAGGCTGTTATAGAAAAAATAGGTAAGCCTGCAAATGAGATTTTAGGCAAAAAATGCTATGAGATATTTCACGGACGCAACGAGCCTTGGATAAAATGTCCTCACCATAAGACTATAAAGACAAAAAAACCATATATCGAAGAGGTTGATGACCCCAACCTCGGTGGCACCTTTCTCATTTCAAGCTCGCCCATCTTTGATCAAAAGGGTCCTTTATTAGGAACAATCCATATAGTAAGGGATGTATCTGAGATAAAGAAATTGAGAGAGAAGCTTATTTCATCAGAGAGAATGGCGGCTTTAGGTGAAATGGCGGCTAAGGTAGCTCATGAAATCAGAAATCCGCTTCTTTCTATTGGAGGTTTTGCAAAAAGGCTTGAAAAAAATCTTAGTGGTGATTTATGGGAATATGCAAAAATAATTGTTGACGAGACAAAAAGGCTTGAGGGGGTATTAAGCGATATACTTATATTTGTCAAAAGCGGACACATAGAAAGAAAAAAAGTCAATCTCGATGAGCTTCTTGAAAATATAAAAACATTATTGATGCCTGAGATAGAGGAAAGAGGAAATATACTATTAAAAGAAGTGGAGCATCCATTTATATTGCATGGAGACCAATACAGGCTTAAGGAAGTTTTCATAAACCTTATAAACAATGCAAATCAGGCTACAGATCATGGACAAATATCAATCAAGATGTATAGCATGCAAAATTCTAAATACCTTGATTTAGAAGGAAATAATAAGGAATTTGTCGTCATTGAAATAAGAGACAATGGATGCGGCATCAAGAAAGAAGACATCAATCGAATATTCGACCCATTTTTTACTACCAGAACTACTGGCACAGGCTTAGGGCTATCAATAACCAAAAGGATTATCGAAGAACATGGAGGCAAAATCGAGGTTGATAGTGTCTGGTCTGAGGGCACCGTTTTTAAAATCTACCTACCATTGAAGGAGGACTTATGAAGATTCTCGTTGTTGATGATGAAAAAAATATACTTAAGCTTTATAAGGCAGAATTAGAAGATGAAGGCTATACAGTAGTCTCAGCAAACTCAGGAGCGGAGGCACTTGAAGTATTTGAGAGAGAAAACCCTGATATTGTTACGCTCGATATACTGATGCCAGATATGGATGGGATTCATGTCTTAAGACTTATGAAAGAAAAGAATCCTAAGATACCGATAATAATGCTTACAGCTTATGATTATAGAGATGATTTTTCTGTTTGGGTTGCTGATGCTTATGTAGTTAAGTCATCTGAACTATCTAATCTTAAAAACACTATCAGTCAATTATTGCTCAAAACAAAACAAGTGTGACAGATGTATAATGGGAAATCAAACCATCTTAGAAAAGCATAATGCCAATCATACTCACTTTAAGCACGATATGGTCAGATTTCCATGGTTGGCTATGCTTTTTAATGCCTATGAGATTATAGACAAAGGTGTAAGAGTAGCGATAGAAAAGGAGAAAAAGCGACATAAAATTGATCTATCATGTAGGCAGAGATGTGCTAACTGCTGCAAAACCCATAGTGATATACCCATTTATCCGCTTGAGCTTGCCGGTATTTATTGGTATGTTATTGAAAAGATAACAGGTTCTGTTCGTCAAAATCTCAAAAAACAACTCGCATCACATAAGAAGCCTTACTGCCCTTTTTTAGTGAGTGAATCCTGTTCAATTTATCCTGTCAGACCAGTAGCTTGCAGACAATTCAATGTATTCAGAAAAGAATGTTCCGAAGGTGAAGACCCTTATCACACCAGAAGACAAGATGTTCTTACTCCGATTAAGGAGTTTACAGACAAGGCTTTTATGATAATGCTTCCTTTCTATGGTATTACTAATGAAGCAGACAAGCATCGTGCCATAAAGAACAACCTGCTTCATGCCCATGTTCAAAATCTCCATTCGGTAAACTGGAAATCTCTTGCCAATAGAATGGATATTTTTGATTGTAAAAATCTTTAAAACCTATCTACTTAAGCTGAGCTAATACATATTGCTGAGGTTATTAGGCAGTTTTTATTCTATTCTTAAGTCGCTTGAGGAGCTTTTCTATACTAAGTGTATTTAGAACATCATCTTTTTGCAACCAGCTTCTTCTTGCTATAGAAACACCGTATTTCATATAATCCATATTTGTAATTATATGAGCATCAGTCGAGATAACCAAAGGTATTGACAGCTCTTTTGCTTTTTTAGCATAAATATCATTGAAGTCAAGCCTTGCTGGATAGGCATTTATCTCAAATGCTGTGCCTGCTTCTCTTGCAGCATTCATCACATCTTCTATATCTATCTCATAAGCATCCCGCTCCCCAATCAATCTGCCAGTGGGATGGGCAATTATATTTACATATGGATTCTTGATAGCTGCGATGAGTCTTGATGTTATCTGATCTCTTGATTGTTTGAATCCTGAATGAATTGATGCAATGACTATATCGAGCATTTTTAATATTTCATCATCAAAATCGAGACTTCCATTACTTTTTATATCAACCTCTATACCTTGAAGAATTCTAAAACCCTTGAGTCTCTTGTTGAGAGCATTAACTTCATTAACTTGTTCCATAAGCCTCTCTTCTGTTAGCCCTCTTGCCACACCAAGACCCTTAGAATGGTCAGTTATTGCAAAATAAGAGTATCCCCTTGATTTTGCAGCCTCAACTAGTTCTTCAAAAGTATGACTTCCATCGCTCCATTGTGAATGAACATGCAGATCACCTTGAATATCTTCTAATGAAATCAATTGTGGTAGTCTGCCGTCCATTGCAGCTTCTATCTCTCCTGTGTCTTCTCTCAACTCAGGCTCTATATAGGGAAGACCAAGAATCCTATATATATCTTCTTCGTTTTTTCCGCCCAATTTTTTATTATCTTTTTCAGTGAAGATACCGTATTCATTTATTTTCAATCCCTTTTTAACCGCCATTTCACGAAGCTTTATATTATGGTTCTTGCTGCCTGTAAAATATGCGAGAGCTGAACCGTATGAATCCGCATCAACAAGACGCAAATCCACCTGTATTCCCTCTTTAATTATCACACTCGATCTGGTTGTCCCCTTTGATAATACCTCTTTGACATTTGGCATTTCAGCAAATAAAGACATTACACTTATTGGATCTCTTGACGATGCCAAAGATGCCAAAATATCAATATCTTTTATTGTATCTTTCCATCTTCTAAGACTACCAGCTAAATTAATCTTTGATATAGGAGATTTCTTCTTGAGATACTCTATAATTTCATTAGCAAGAGGAAGAACTTTCCCTATTGGTTGACGCTCCCTGCCTCTTTTTAGCATCTCAATACCTTTAAGAATGTTCTCTTCAGTTTTGCTTTTAATGCCGGGCAAGGTAGATAGTTTATGTTCTGTTGCAAGTCTTTCAAGATCTTCTATATCTTTGATGTCAAGTTTGTCATATAGCATCTTTGCTGTCTTAGGACCAACCCCGGGAACAGCCATTATCCTCAAAAGTCCTTCAGGGATTTCACTTTTAAGATCTTCAAGGATTGGGATATGACCTGTTTTTATATAATTTTCAATCTTATCAGATAGATCCTGCCCGATACCGGGAATCTTCAGCATTTCTTCTTTGGTTAAATTCTCGATGCTTGTAGATATCCCTTCAATATTAAGGGCTGCCCTTCTATATGCCCTGATACGAAAAGGATTATCACCTTTTATCTCCAAAAGATCAGCTATTTCATTAAATATTCGTGCAATTTCCTGATTTTTCATGTTTTCTTCTTATTGAAAAAGCATCCACCTTTTATAAGCATATTAGACTTTTATCAATAATCCTGTGCTAAAATATCAAGTTTTAATTTATTGTTAAAGCATGATTAGCTAATATATATTTTATAGCATAATAGGTTTTTTTAGGTAAGCTATAAAAGGGTAAAAAGCAAGCTCTAAACTCACATCTTTAACAATAACAAGGTTTAACCGCTCTTATTAAAAGACTTTTTTATAATACTAAATATAATTTAAGGAGAATAAGAATGAAAAGTGATGTTGTTAATATCCTTTTTGCTGGCGTAGGCGGTCAAGGAGTGATTTTAGCAAGTGCAATACTTGCTGAGACAGCTTTTAAGAATGGATACGATGTAAAAGACAGCGAACTTCATGGAATGGCTCAAAGGGGGGGCAGTGTAATAAGTCATGTCCGTTACGGTCAGACTGTCAATTCACCCCTTATACCGAGAGGTAAGGCTGATTATTTTGTAGCTACAGAAGAATTAGAAGGTATGCGGTATGCTCATTTTGTGCGACCAAAAGGAAAAGTGATCCTTAACAAAAGAAAAACAGAGCCTGTTACAGTCAGCCAAAACTGTCCTTATCCTGAAAATGTAAAGAATAATATTGAAGCAATGGATTTGGAGGTTATTGAAATTGATGCCCCAGAGATCGCAAAAAAGATCGGAAGCAGTAAAGTTGAAAACATAGTACTTATCGGTGCTCTTTCTTCCCTGCTCTCCCTCTCATTTGAAAAATGGCAAGAGACCATAAGAGAAATGGTTCCTCCTAAAACAATAGAACTCAATTTAAAAGCCTTTGAAGAGGGTAGAAAAATAGCTTCGAATATTAAAAGTTGAGAAGGAGAGATGATGTTTTGGCAGGAAGAGATTGAAACGATTGATAGTAAAAATCTTGAAAAACTTCAGTTAGAAAGACTACAAAAGACAGTTAGATGTGTTTATGAGAATGTCCCTTTTTATCGCGATAAATTTAAAGACAAGTCTCTAAAGCCTGATGACATTAAAACACTTCAGGATATAAGAAAACTGCCTTTTACAACAAGAGATGACTTGCGGCTGAACTATCCTTATGGTTTATTAGCAGTGCCCAAGAATGGAGGAGTTGTTCGTCTTCACACATCAAGCGGAACTACTGGGAAGCCAAAAGCGATATTTTTTTCTAAAAATGATGTGAATCAATCTGCTGAACTTATAGCTCGATGCCTCGTCATGACAGGGGTCAAGAGTGATGATATACTGCAGAATATGATGACATATGGGTTATTTACCGGAGCATTAGTTATGCATTATGGTGCAGAAAAGGTTGGCATTCTTGTTATTCCTGCAGGTCCTGGCAATACAGAGCGACAGATTGCTCTGATGCAAGACTTCAGCTCTACTTGTTTACATTTAACACCGAGTTATGCTCTTTATCTCTCAGAGGTTATGGAATCAAAAGGGATTATGCCCAAACGCGACCTATCTTTAAGAAGGGCATACCTTGGAGCCGAACCCTACTCTGAGGAGACAAGAAAAAAACTTGAGCAAATGCTCGGGATTGATATTTATAATTCCTATGGTTTATCTGAGATGAATGGTCCGGGTGTTGCTTTTGAATGTATAAATAAGGATGGTATGCATATCTGGGAGGACAATTTTATTGTAGAGATTCTTGATCAAGAAACTGGGGAACCTGTTACCGAAGGTCAGCAAGGCGAGCTTGTACTTACCACGCTTTGCAGAGAGGGCATGCCTTTTTTGAGATATCGAACAAAGGATATAGCTAAAATTATCCCCGGAAAATGCAGATGTGGCAGGACTCACAAAAGGATTTCTCGCATACTTGGCAGGGTGGATGATATGTTTATTGTAAGAGGGGTTAATATATTCCCTCAACAGATAGAAAGAGTGCTGATGAGCATTAAAGGAGTTGCCCAGAATTATCAGATACATCTTGAGGCTTACGATAAAATGTTAGTTAAGGTAGAGATAGAACAAGACTTCTTTGATGGAAATATTGAACATTTGCTCATTTTAAAATCGAAGATAACCGAAAAGCTGAAGTCAGAAATACTTATTACTCCAAAGGTCGAGCTTTTAGAGCCAAGCACTTTACCGATGAGCGAGGGCAAGACTCAGAGGGTTATCGACAGAAGAACTTTGTAGAAAGGAGCTTATATGAGCGGGATAAGAGAGATATCAGTTTTTGCTGAGAACAAACCGGGCAAGATAGAGAAAATTACAGGCGTGCTTGCTAATGAGGGCATTAATATACTTGCAATTTCAATAGCAAGCACAAATGGCTTTGGTATAATTAAATTCATTGTCGATAAAATGGAATTGGCTTATCAAAAACTCAAAGAGAAGGGATTTACAGTATCCCTTAACGAAGTCCTTGCTATTGAGATGAAGGATATGCCCGGCCAAATACATGAAATTGCACGAGTGCTTTTAAGAAATGAAATTAATATGGAAAATGCTTATGTATTTATAGAGGAATCGAGAAAGCAGGCTTATTTCATAGTGCAAGTTAAAGACATAGAGAGAGCAAAAAGACTCTTGGAGAAAGAAAATCTTAAACTCTATGATGAAGTTAAGGAGGAAAAATGATCTGGAATAAAGAAGCTGAGTGTATGCCTTTTGAAGAAAGGGGAAAACTTCAGCTTGAAAGATTGAAGGCAATCGTTAAAAAAACTTATGAGAATGTGCCTTATTATAAAAAAAGGTTTGATGAACTAAAAGTTAAGCCTGAAGACATAAAGACGCTCAAGGATATAAGTAAACTCCCATTCACAGCTAAAGCTGATTTGAGAGAAGGCTATCCTTTCGGTATGTTTGCAGTTCCCTTCAATGAGATTGTTGAGATTCATACTTCCTCTGGTACTACAGGGAAACCTGTTGTAGCAGGCTATACAAAAAAAGATATAGAGGTTTGGGGAGAAGTAATGGCTCGAGCCCTTTGTATGGTTGGGGCTACAAAAGATGATATTATCCAGAATGGATATGGATACGGCTTATTTACAGGAGGACTCGGCGTCCACTATGGTGCACAAACAATCGGTGCCACAGTCGTTCCAATCTCAGCAGGCAATACAAAACGGCAGCTTGAGGTCATGCTCGATTTCAGCACAACTATCATTACCTGCACACCTTCTTATGCTCTTCATCTGGCTGAAGTAGCTTCAGATATGGGCATAACCAGTAAAGATATAAAACTTAAGGCAGGATGTTTTGGAGCTGAAGTGTGGACAGAAAAGATGAGAGAAGCCATTGAGAGCAAATTTAATTTAATAGCTCTTAATATTTATGGTTTAACCGAATTAATCGGACCTGGCGTTGCTCAGGAGTGCCCTGATAAAAGCGGGCTGCACATCTCTGAAGACCATTTTTACCCTGAAATCGTCTCCATTGATACCCTTGAACCATTGCCTGAAGGGGAAAAAGGAGAGCTTGTTCTGACTTCTCTTACACGCGACGGGATGCCTATGATTCGTTTTCGCACAAGGGATATTACATCTCTAAAAAGAGAAGTTTGTAAATGCGGCAGAACCCTTGTTAAGATGGAGAGAATTACTGGCAGAAGCGATGACATGCTTAAGATTAGAGGTGTCCTTATATTCCCTTCTCAGATTGAAAAAGCACTTCTTGAGATTAAAGGGATAGAGCCACATTATCAGATAATAGTTACACGCCCACACCATCTTGATGAACTGGAAGTTCAGGTGGAGACTTCTAAGGAAATCTTTTCGGATGAAATCAGACACATAGAGGCAATGAAGAAAAAGATTGAGAATCACATAGAAAAATCCATAGGCTTAAGAGTCAAGGTAACCCTTGTTGAGCCTAAGACCCTGCCACGTAGCGAAGGGAAGGCAAAAAGGGTTTTTGACAAGAGAGAACTATAAGGAGGCAAGATATGAAGATAAAACAAATTTCAGTATTCCTTGAAAACAAACGGGGCAGACTGCTCGAAGCTACGGAATCTCTTGCAAAAGCGGGGATCAATATACGCGCCCTTTCAATAGCAGACACATCTGAATTCGGCATTTTGCGACTGATCGTGCCAGAATCCGAAAAAGCAAAAGAGGTATTAGAAAATAGCAACTTTACGGTCAGAGAGAATGATGTTATAGCTGTAGGAGTTTCTGATAGCCCGGGAGGGCTTGCCAGTATTCTTAGGATTCTCAATGATGCAGGCATAAATGTTGAGTATGCCTATGCATTCGTTCAAAAGAGCGGTGAAAAGGCGGTCGTTGTGTTAAGAATAGAAGACCCTGAAACAGGCATAAAGGCATTAAGAGAAAAGGGGGTTATGCTTCTTTCGAGTCTGGATGTTCAGCAATTATAATGGTAGCCGCAGGCTTTAGCCTGCGGCTACAGAATAATAAATAATATTATCTCAAGATAAGGCTTGCGGCAACTCTCATAATAATAAAATATAAGCTTTATAAATATAACCACATTATGAAAACAATACCTGATCTACTATGATTAGAATCCTTATTATTTCTGATACTTCTGCTGATGATATTAAATCGCTTAAGTCTTCAAACATTTCTTTTACTATCAACAGCCCAAAGATTTATGACAAACTATCTAAACTTGATGAGCATTCACTGAATCAATTTGATCTATCTTATATTGATATTGATTCAGTCCAATGGAGAGAAATCTTGTCATTAGTAAGGCAAAAGCTTCCTGTTATCGCCTTTGCATCTGAGAATATTAATATTGCTATTGAATCCTTCAAGATTGGAGCATCTGATTTCATATCTAAGCCTTTGACCCTTGAAAAAATTTTAAAAACTAATATGGAAGTTTATAAAAGTAAAGAAATATCATTTTTTAGCGAAATAATAGGCAAGTGTGAAGCTATGCAAGAGGTTTATAGGCTAATACATAAGGCTGCCCTTAGTGACAGTAATGTCCTTGTAACAGGTGAGAGTGGAACTGGCAAAGAACCCGTTGCCCGAGCTATTCACCGATACAGTCCAAGAAAGACTAAGCGTTTTATGACTATAAATTGCAGTGCTATACCTGACACTCTCCTTGAGTCAGAACTATTCGGATTCGAAAAAGGAGCATTCACAGGGGCTAATTATACTAAAAAAGGCATTTTCGAATTGGCAGATGGGGGCACTGTCTTATTGGATGAAATAGGAGATGTATCTCAATTATTTCAGATTAAGGTATTAAGGGTATTGCAAGAGGGGGAGATAATGAGAATTGGCAGCTCACATCATATTAAGGTTGATTTGAGAATTATTGCTGCAACTAATAGAGACCTTAAGGATGCCTTAAAAAGAGGTTCTTTTAGGGAAGATCTTTTTTATCGGCTGAATGTTATTCATATACATCTTCCTCCTCTTAGAGAAAGAAAGACCGATATCCCAATCTTAGTCTCTCATTTTATCAAAAAATATGCTCCAAAAAGAAAAGACCTCTTTATTAGAGGAATATCTGATGAAGCAATGAGCGTCCTTATGAATTATACATATCCAGGGAATATTAGAGAACTCGAAAATATAATAGAAAGAGCCGTATCTTTTGCGAATTATCCTGACATATATCCTTCTGATTTACCGTCTTTTTTATTGAAGAAGCCCTCACAGAAAAAAACTTCTAAACTTAAGGACATCATTGATAAGACTGAGAAGGAGATTATCTGGCTTGCTCTGCAAGAAACAAGGGGTAATATCACAAAGGCAGCAGCAGCTTTAGGCTTGCACCGTCAACAACTTCAGAGAAAAATCAAATATCTTAAGATAGCAACATAAATAATTATAGCAACATTTTATTGCTTTAATATCCGCTATTATAAAGATAACAATCTTTGTAACCCATCTAAAATGCTTCATTATATTGCAGTTTCGCTTATTATTCATTAACATAAACCGTATTTCTAATTTTGATTAGTTGATACATAAGGCATTTGCTAATTGGCATATATATTGCTCATAATAAATTTATAATATTATAAAGACCTAATAAGTGGAAGGCGACTTGATAGAAGAAACTATAGACAGAGACAGTCAGCAAAAATTATATGTCCAAATACACCAAATAATCAAGGGGAAAATTGAAAAAGGCGAATGGCATACAGGGAAGATTATCCCATCTGAGGATGAACTATGCAAGATCTTTGATGTAAGCAAAGCCACTGTAAGGCTTGCAATATATGAGCTTGTCAGGTCTGGCTATCTCAGGAGACAGCAGGGCAAGGGAACTTTTGTAACATATTCTGGCTCTCATTTCGGCATTACAATGAAGACGAGGCTAACAGAGGATATGCTCTCAAAAGATATAGCAGTCGATAAAAAGATACTCACAAAAGAAATGAGAAAGCCATCTAATGAAATCAGGGGCTATCTTGGACAGCAGGATGAGGTTTTTTTCGTCAGATGCAAGGCTTTTTCGGATAATGAGCCTGTATATATTGAGGAGTTTTTTCTGCCTCTATGGCTTAAACAGGAGATATATGATGACGACCTCTGCCAGACTTCAATATATGAATTAATCCAGAACAAGGCAATAAAAAAGATATTTAAAATAATACAGTCTATCGAAGTTATTGAGATAAATCAGGATGTTGCAAATGAACTTAATATGCAGATTGGCTGCCATGCCTTATGTGTTCACAGCATTCTTGTTGGTTTAGACGGAACAACAATAGCATATATTAAACTTATTGGCAGTGGGAAAAAGTATAAAATTCAGACTGAATTTGAAAAAATTAGATAAGACTGTGAATAGTCTCAGCGGATGAAGGATTTATGACTGGCATTAATAACCGACATTAATAAAAAGGGGGGTTTGTAAAAATGAGTTTTCCAAGGAAGATGTATGATTTTTTTATGGCTGGCTCAGTTGCCTACGCCAAATGGGACTATGAGGTCTCAACAAACATCATCAAGAACAGGAAGAAACTCCTAATATTGATGATTCTCTTTTTGCCTATTCTTGCAGTGACCTTTACAGAAGCAGGGTCGATGCTCGGAGGAAAGACAGCTTATGCACCAGCGTTCTATTCTACAAATATTTTTCTTGTCTCTATAGCTATAGGTCTTGCTGCAGGGCTTATAACAGGCTGTATCGGCGCTGGAGGAGGATTTATCATTACGCCTGCTTTGATGGCAGCGGGCGTGAAAGGCATTCTTGCTGTTGGAACAGATGTTTTTCATATATTTGCAAAGGCTATTATGGGAACGACTGTTCATAAAAAGCTCGGCAATGTCTCTGTAAAATTAGCAATGTGGTTTCTTGTTGGCTCTGCCTTTGGTACGTTTGCAGGAGGAGCTATAAACAGAGGGCTTTATAATAAAGACCCTCTGCTCAGCGAGGCGTTTATAAGTCTGGTTTATGCCTTATTGCTCGGTTTTTTGGGGTTCTATGCCCTTGCAGATTACTTAAGGTCATTAAAGGCCGGAGGAACAGGCGGCGCTCACAGCGGGCCGGATGTTACTCCGCCACTTGCATTAAAGCTTCAGGATGTGAAAGTTCCACCATATATAACTTTTGACGAACATATTGTATCGGGCGGCAAAAGAATTTCTGCAATATTTCTTATTATTGGAGGATTTATTGTAGGGATGCTGGCTGCAATCATGGGAGTTGGAGGCGGCTTTATTACTTTCCCAATGTTTGTTTATCTTTTTGGGGTATCCGCTACAACTACTGTCGGCACTGACATTATGCAGATTATATTTACAGCAGGGCTTGCATCTATCGCCCAGTATGCCATATATGGTTATGTTTTCTATACGCTTGCAATGGGTATGCTCATAGGCTCTCTGATAGGCATTCAGGTGGGCGCCCTTGTTACAAAGGTTGTTAAAGGTTCTCAAATTATTGGGTTCTATGCACTTTCCATTATTGCGGGGTTTATAAACAGAGCGAGCACCCTGCCTAAGAAGATGGTAGAGCTCGAATACATCAGCATGTCAAAGTCAGTAGTGGACACTATCGAATTTGTTGGGAACATTATTTTCTGGATAGTTATTGGCATATTTGGCGTTTGGGTAATCGGAAAGTTCTTGATGAGCTTAGGCAAGCTGAGAGGGGAGGTATAAAATGGCAACTATGAATAAAAAAGCTCTGTTAAAAGGTATTTTTCTTGCCCTGTCGTTTCTTGGCATACTTGTCTTGATCTTCTCGCCTGTTTTTGGTGAAGGCAAAAACGGACTTGTATGGGCAGACGATATGTTTAATAAGCTTTCAAAGGGGTCCTCATACTTTATACCGACGGTGAGGGAAGACAATAAAAAATTTGTAGGCAGACAAATTTCAACCATACTCAAGATGGAGAAGCCAGAACAGACTAAAAATGCTATAAAGGTTCTTACAATTGCAGGCGCACAAACCGAGGCAAACGGCGCTGAAATAAAGATAATCGCTGACTTAGGCAGCCTTATGGAAAAGGCGATAAAGGACTCCGATGATATGTATAAGAACGACGGCAAGGCTGTATTTGGCCGCTATGGCTTTGACGAAAAAGAGGTCATGGTAACATGGTGGAATATTCTGAAGCTTTTGGATAAGCAACTCAAAAAAGACGGCATGATACCAGAGGCAAAGATTGTTTCCGATACTATGAAAAAGGCTGTTGAAACTGCCCATAACTTTTATAGAATTGAAGCGCAGAAGGTTACTGAAAAGGCTGGGCATATGATAGGGCTTCTTACATTTTATGTGTTTTATACTATGTGGTGGGGATTTGCGATTTATTATATCTTTGAAGGTTTAGGGCTTTCTTTGAGCAAAGTGAAACATTAAAAGCCCAATATTTCATAGTAAATACGTTGTCTTAAAGTAGGGGGAAGAAATGAAAATACTTGTAGGGATTGACGGTTCGGATGCTTCAATGAATGCAGCTATCTATGCTGTTAAAATGGCAAAACGACTAGGTGCAGAAGTCATAGCTGTCAGTGTAATTAATGAGCCTGCTTATAAAGAATTCTATGCTGATATTTCAGAAAAGATAAAAGCTGAAACAGAAAGGTTTTTATCAACAGCGAAGGAAATATTTACTGAGCAAGGGATAAACATAACTACAGAGATTGCATACGGAGTGCCTGACGAAGTTCTTGCTGAAAGAGCTGTGCAAGATAAAGATATTGCCATGTTAGTCGTCGGTGCAAGCGGCAAAGGGAGAGTCGCAAGAATCTTTGCAGGCAGCCAGACTCATGCCCTCATTAATAGGGTTGCAGCTGGCCTCCCATGTGCTGTTGTTGTAGTGACAGGCGACAATCAAGAATTTCTAAAGAGGATATGAAATGGAATATTTGATACTGCGCGTAGTTGCACTGATGTCGCTTGTATGCGGAATAGCAGCGGGAAATTGCCTTAAAAAGTTAAGGGTAAAAAAATTATGTGAATAACATATTTCAACAATTACCCCCCCCCTCCTTACTCTAAGGAAAGGGGGGTAATTTATTTTCAATAATTGTTAAAATACTATTATCGCTATGTCCATAGTAATTTCAGAATAGTATATGCTGCATGCTATATTGAGAATTTGTGTATAAACTAATATTTTTCAAGCATGCGTCATTGACCTGAAAATACCCCTCACCCTTGCCATGGTATATTTCCGGTTGGCATAGGGGGGAAGTCGAAGAAATCAAAAAGCTTATTGCATATACCCCTATTCGCTTACCCAGTGCAGATAATCATATATGGTCTGTTGCAGTCGTAGTTCCTGCAAGTGAAGTAGAGGGTGCAATCCATTCGATACAGATTAGCCAGTTTGCTTTACAGATGCTGGCAATACTTGGTGTTTTGCTGGTAGGCCTCCATAGTATATCTATGCTGATTACTTGGTCTGATTTATTACAGCAAGAAGTCGAAAGAAAAACACTCGAGTTCAAGCTATCCGAAGAAAAATATAAATCCCTTGTTGAAAATGCCGATGATGTTATTTTCACTATAAACCATTTTGGAA
>DYHD01000085.1 GCA_020724365.1 Thermodesulfovibrio yellowstonii
GACAATGACAACATGCGAGTTTTTAGACAGGCTCATATTTCCCTGTGGCGCTGACCGCAGGGGAATTCTTTAATGCTTGGTAATGTCAAAAGTTTTATGAAAAAAAAGAGAAAGATATGAAACCACAGAATTTCACCACAGAGGTCACGAGGGGAGGGAACAGAATTCCTCTTAACTTATTAATATTTAATATTTTCTCTGTGTTCTCTGTGGTTAGTTTTGACAATACGTAATGCTTGCTTAGGAGGAAAAAATGAAAAGAGCTATTTGTATTGGGATCGTTATGGCTGTAATTATAGTAGCAACGGTATCATTTGCAATGATGGGCAAGGATGTTTCTTTACCAAAAGATTGGAGGAGCTTCATCCATGCTAAATCAATGGTAATACCTGACAAAAGTCATGACCTTTATGGATTTCACCATATCTATGTCAATAAAAAAGGACTTGATATCTTGAAGAAAGGCGGAAAGTATCCAGAGGGAACAATATTTATTGGGGCATTTTATGATGTGATAACAGAACAGGATGGCTCAATCCATCAGGGAAAGAAGCTCTTTTATGTTTATATGAAAAAAGATAAATCTGCCGCTGATACAGGTGGTTGGCGATATGCCGCCTTTGATGCCGACGGAAAATATCTTAAGAAGGATGTAAAAAAAGAGTGCTATGGATGCCATGCTGCTGTAAAGGATTCAGATTATATATTTACAAAGTTTATAGAGTAAAGAACCTTTTGGAGGTGTAAAGTGACGAAGAAAGTTATTCTAACCATTTTAATAAGTCTTTTTGTTCTCAGTTTAGCTCTATCAGCAAATGCTATACATAAGATCATTCCATCTGAGACAACTATCCCTGAGCCAGGGGCAGATGCTGAGAAACTGAATGAATATTTAATCATTCACAATCCATACAGAGCATGGAGTCTTTGGCCTGAAAAGGGAAGGCTTTACAAAGGAACAGAGCCTCATGGGGCGTTGCTTACAACCTTTGTGAATGATACGGCAATGCATTCAATAAAAAAGAAAAAGGGTATGGCTGACGGCTCAATTATAGTCAAGGAAAATTATACTGCAGACAGAAAGTTCACATCTCTTTCAGTAATGTATAAAATCAAAGGGTATAACCCCGAAGGTGGAGACTGGTTCTGGGCAAAGTATTCTCCAGATGGCAAAGCAGAGGCATCTGGAAAGGTGAAGGGGTGTATAGATTGCCATTCAAAGATGAAAAATAATGATTTCATCTTCACTGGTAAAGTGAAATAAGACGAGAAATTTTTGATTAAGTTAAAGGAGAAGAGTTAATCGTGAAGATGCGGAGGAGCTCCCTATGGACCAGGACATGTGGCAGGCGCTGATAATACGAGAGATATCGATGAGAATGAAGCTAATATATGCAGGGTCTTTGGAAAGAGGCTTGCAGAGATATCGCTTAAATTGAGTAGATGAGTATTAGATAGAGAGGTTTGATATGAGTTCTTGCAATGAGTCGAGAAGGAATTTCCTCAAGCTATTGGGTGCTATAACATTAGCCTCCCAATTGCCAATTGATCTCGCCTTTGGCTCTGAGATACAGGATATTTCAGATTCAGATCGAGTATTTATAGCCAATGAAGACTCAAACACCGTAAGCGTTATAAATCCCTTAACTAATACAATTGATACAACCATCAATCTAACGAGCTTTGATGAAGACCAAAGGACCCCCTTCCGTTTTGTTACAGCAGGAGTGATCCCAGCTCATGCAGCCATGATTCATAAACCTTTGTATCATGGATGTATTAATGCCCATGGGGTTGTGCCGAGCCCTGATGGCAAGATGCTTGCAACCTCTGGAAGGGGTTCGAGCTAGGAAAAAATATGAAAGTTATATTTATATTTGCAATAAGTTTTTTTCTGTTCATATCGGTTTCGGTATATGCTGATGAATATAAGCATCATCATGAAGCAGAACCTAAATTCAGCCCTGAATTTATAAAATTCATGAATGAGATGAATGTAGGCATGGAGAAGATGATGAAGGATATGCACGCATCGGGCTATACAGGTGACCCTGATATTGATTTCCTCACAATGATGATACCTCACCATGAAGGAGCAATAGAGATGGCAAGGCTTGTCCTTATTTATGGTACTGATCCTCTCGTAAGAAAGATTGCAGAGGATATAATTGCAACACAGAGAACTGAAATAGAGGCTATGAAGCAAAGGGTAAAGATTTTGAAGGCAGGGCATGAACTGGAACCGGAAGGGTTTCCTGCGATTGGCGGCACAAGGGGTCCTACAAAACAAAGATAAAAAATAATGATTTCATCTTTACCGGTGCATTGCGCTAGATAAATTTAAACGGGTAATGTCAAAAGTTTTATGAAAAAAGAGAGAAAGATATGAAACCACAGAATTTCACCACAGAGGGGAGGGAAACAGAATTCCTCTTAACTTATTAATATTTAATATTTTCTCTGTGTTCTCTGTGGTTAGTTTTGACAATACTTATAAACTAAATAGGAGGACTTATGAAGGGAGACTCAAGACTTATCGAGACATTGAACTCATTGCTTGCTGATGAATTGACTGCAATTAATCAGTATATGGTTCATTCTGAGATGTGTGCTAATTGGGGCTACGAGAAGCTCCATAAGCATTTTGAGCAGCGTGCAATTACCGAAATGAAACATGCAGAAAAACTGATAGGAAGAATAATATTCCTCGAAGGCATCCCTATAGTTTCTAATCTCAGAGAGATACATATCGGCAGCGATATCCCGAAGCAGCTGAACTATGATCATGCTGCCGAGGAAGGGGCAATTAAGGCTTACAATGAGGCAATCAAACTTGCAGGAGATGTGAATGATTTTGCGACACGGGAGATTCTCGAACATATCCTTAACGATGAGGACCAGCATATCGACGAGATAGAGGAGCTTCAGGATCAGATTTCGCACATGACACTGCCTATTTTTCTTACTACACAGGTTTAAGAAAAATAGCTTTATTGCGGGTATCAGGTGTGAGCAATCTGCTTGCACCTGATTTGCATGAATTACTAATGGGGGGCATAAGTATGAAGACATTAATTATATAAAATCCCCCTCACCCTTTCCCTCTCCCACAAGGGGAGAGGGGATATAAAAGAACCATCCCACAAGGGGAGAGGGTTATTAAATAAGCCCCTCCCTTGACGGGAGGGGTTGGGGGAGGGTGAATAATCATAATTTTATGGACAGACATTAATTATATAAAATCCCTCCTAACCTCCCTTTGGGTAATGTCAAAAGTTTTATAAAAAAAGAGAGAAAGATATGAAACCATAGAATTTCACCACAGAGGTCACAGAGAGGATGCAACAGAATTCCTCTTAACTTAATATTTAATATTTTCTCTGTGTTCTCTGTGGTTAATTTTGATAATACCCCTCTTTGGCAAAGAGGGGTTAGGGGAGATTTTTCAATAATGACGCCTTACTTATGCACTCCTTAGTAGCTCTATGAACAGGCTATATAAGGTAGGCTTTAGCCTGCGTATATTCTGCGCAAACTTTAGTTTGCGACTACAACATATTAGGGCATCAATGTAAACAATGAGAATACTTTTGATTGAAGATGAAGAAAATATAACATCCTTTATAAAAAAGGGGCTTGAAGAAGAATATTATACTGTAGATATAGCAGAAACTGGCTCTGACGGATTAAATCTGGCTATGTCTAATGAGTATGATCTTATAATACTCGACATCATGCTTCCCGGAAAAATCAATGGCATCGCCCTTTGCAAAAGATTACGAGAGATTGGCATTAAAATTCCTATTCTGATGCTTACCGCTCTTGATTCTGTAGATAATAAGGTCGAAGGATTAGAGAGCGGTGCAGATGATTACATGACCAAGCCATTTGCATTTGTTGAACTTTTAGCTCGGGTAAGGTCTCTTAGGAGAAGGGGCAGTAACTTTATTAGTCAACTCTCTATTGCTGATCTGAGAATGGATCTTCTATCAAGGCGAGTTTTCAGGGCAGACAAAGAAATAATATTAGGTCAAAAAGAGTTTTCGATTCTCGAATATCTGCTCAGAAATAAAGATAGGGTATTATCAAGGACTCAGATAGTTGAGAAGGTTTGGGGTTATGATTATTACCCCAATACAAATATTGTAGATGTTCATATCAAGTTTCTGAGAGAAAAGATTGATAAAGACTTCGATACCAAACTCATCCACACAGTCAGAGGCATAGGCTATATACTGAAAGTGAAAAATGATAATTAAGACATTCAAGCTAAGGCTTGCAATATATTGTTTTTCTGCAACACTTCTAATCTTTTTGTTGCTGCTTGGGATTATATTAATTCAATACAAAGAAGGGACAATATCTGAAGTTGATAATAAACTTATCGAGGAAGTTAAGAAAAATCTTTTGCCTGATTTTGAGAAAAACAGGACAGTAAAAAATGCCGAAGTTATCAGAAAGCGGGCAGATGAGTATTATCAAATTATAAATATAGGAAACTCATTTATAATTGTGGATTTAAACGAAAAGGGTCATGGGCTGCCTTTCAATAAAGCATTATTATTAAATTCCTTTGGTGGCAGCATCGAGTTTGAAACGATCAAACATAATAATGAAAACTTTAGGGTATTATATTTCCCTGCCGACAGAGAAAACATAATTCGTATTTCATATCCTTTATCCTCTAAAGATGAAGATTATCAGCGATTACAAAGGCTTTTTATATTTTCCCTCCCCTTTTTATTTTTTATCTCAGCAGGGTTAGGCTGGTTGATTGCAGGGATGGCAGTTTCACCGATTAACAAGATGAAATCTGCTGCTGAAAAAATTATAAATGAAGGCTCTGAAGATAGAATCAATATAAAGCTAAAAGGTGAAGAATTCAGGGGTCTAATAAAGATATTCAATGAAATTTTTGATAGAAATGAAAGATTAATTAATACTCAAAGACATTTTGCTTCCGATTTATCCCACGAGATAAGGTCACCCCTCACATCATTAAGAGGCAATATCGAGGTGGCGCTAAGGAAAAAAAGGCATGTCGAGGAATACGAAGAAATATTAAGAAATAGTCTGTTTGATATTATTCGTCTGTCTAAAATCACCGATAATCTGCTTTTTCTTGCGAAGGCAGACAATAATATCCTCCAACTTCGGAGGCAACGAATAGATGTTAATGATTTATTAAAAGCCGTAGTAGAACATTTTGCCGATAGGATTATTAACGCAGAACTGAATTTAGTAGAAGAGTATCAGGAAGCACTTGTGCTAAACTGCGATAGAGATATGCTGGAGCAGGCTTTTGCTAACCTGATAGAAAATGCTATTAAATATACACCTTCTGGTGGAACAATAAAGATAAAGACATGGGGAGAAAAAGACTATATAAAAATATCTATCAATGATAATGGAGTCGGCATCCCTCAAGAAGACATACCCCACATATTTGAGAGGTTCTACAGAAGCAAACGGGAAGATTCTATAAAGCGCAAAGGATCTGGTCTCGGACTCGCACTGACAAAGTGGATTATAGACTCACACGAAGGCAATATCTCTGTTAAAAGTGTTGTGGGTGTAGGAAGCGAATTCTTAATTGTTTTTCCAAAATAATGTCCATTAATTTTATTTAATCCATTCTTAATACTACTTTAATATTAAGGTTTTATACTTTAATATCTAAATATCTAAATTGAGCGATTCTTTACAACTCAAAGGTAATGTCAAAAGCTTTATGAAAAAAGAGAGAAAGATATGAAACCACAGAATTTCACCACAGAGGGCACAGAGGGAAGAATTTTAAGGTTTAAAAACTCTGTGAACTCTGAAGTTTCTCTTGCTCCGAAA
>DYHD01000086.1 GCA_020724365.1 Thermodesulfovibrio yellowstonii
CTTTTTCCTTGCCTGCTCATTTTCCTTTAAAACTCTAATGACAATTCTGGGTTTAAGATTTAAAATTCAATATTAGGGCTAAAATATGATGGTTTGGAGGCTAATAGATTCAGGAAAGTGTGATGCTGATTATAATATGGCGGTTGATGAGGCAATCTCAACTCATGTGAAAGAAGGTAAGTCGCCTGTTACCCTCAGGCTGTTTGGTTGGCAAAGACCATCTGTCACACTCGGTAGTTTTCAGAAATTAGAGCAAGTTGACCTTATATACTGCAAAGACAATGGCATTCCTGTTGTCAGAAGACTTACCGGCGGGAAGGCTATTTTTCATAGTGATGAAATTACATACAGTTTTTCTGCTACTGTTCAGGAGCCATTTTCAGGCGGATTATTTCAAACTTATCAAAGATTAGCCTCTGTCTTTAACTCAGCCTTTCAATCTATAGGGATTGGGGTTCAGATGAATCTTAATAAAAGAACTCGAAATACAGCAAAAACACCTCTTTGTTTTAAATCAACATCATATGGGGAATTAACCTTTAATGGAAAAAAGATTATTGGTTCTGCTCAGAAAAGATGGAGAAATGGTTTTCTCCAGCAGGGAACTATCCCTTTTTCAATAGATTATCAAACCATTAAAAAGGTTTTTAAGGACTGTGATGATTCTCTTTTTGAGATTGTCGGCTTAAGAGGCATATTAAATGATTATAAACTTCATATATTAAAACATAGCATCTTGAGAGCCTTTGAAGATACCTTTAAAATCACCTTTGTTCACTCTCATCCTTCACCTGATGAGATTGATCTGGCTCAGAGCTTGGTTTTGCAGAAGTATCAGCCTCTGGAGTAATATTCTTTTCTGCCGCTGGGGAATTCTCTACAACCTCAGGTAGTGGGGTATAACCTGTTTTGTAATAATAAAGAAAAGCTGATGCAAATACTACAAGATTAATATAAGCCTGGATAACGGTAGAAGCCACTTGATATAGAGGTGAAAGAATAGGTCCTATAAAAGGTATCAAAATAACAGGTGACCCTAATAAAAGCACAATAAAAATAGTCATAATAGAGCCTATAAGCAGGATACAGTAAAAACCAATAGATGAAGGATGGGTGTAAAGATATTTTACAGTTTGCTTTAATGCTCTTAGAGGACTTGTTTTATTAAATATAATATTAGCAATACCATAAACCGTGATTGATAGAATTATAAAAATCAGGATGATGCCCGTGATAAAAATAATAACCGAAAAGAAGACACCTAAAAACAGTGCAAGCACGGCTTCCTGGCTTTTTGCTACCTCAATTATAGAAGATATGCTCCCGCCAAGAATCCCCAGAAGAAATGCAAGCAAAAGCAAAATTATACCTATAAGTGCAGAGAATCCAAGGATTGGAAAGAATAATTTTCTGCCCTGAGCAAAAAAAACCTTTGTAGAGTATTTTGATATCTCACTAGTTATTATTTTATATATTGTACCAAGACTTCCGGCAATTGTAAAAAGCCATAATGTAAAAATAATTGTGAAATAAAACAGTAGGCTTGTGATTATGATTATTGCCATAGCAAAATATTTCTTGAGAAGCGCCATGGAATTTTTTAAGACCTCTATTAAATCCTTTGACTTTAGTATCTCCGTGAGATCAAGCCCAAATACTACAAATGCAATGGATATCGGCATCCCAACTATAAGAAAAAAGCTTATGAAACTAATTACGGCAGAAAGAAGATGCAGTAATGCTAATTGCCATGAATTATTAACAACTGAAAAGCCTTCTTTTATGATTGCAGTGTAACTCATTTTTTGGTTAGACCAATAATGCAAATTTCAGCATTATTAGCATTATTTAAAAAAATATCTCTGTTAATTATAAGGCTTTTGTAAGACTCTAATGCAAGCACTGTTGCTCTTGCCGAGATCATTGCTTCAATGGTATCAATTCCTACAGCAGGCACATCGAGCCTCATATCCTGTTGAGGCTTACTTACCTTGACAACCACAGCCCCTTCTCCAGCTAATTTACCGCCTCTTAAGATAGCCTCATCAGTTCCCTCTATAGCCTCTACCGCCATAACAGACCGAGATTTAACAACAACAGTCTGCCCTATGTCAAGCCTGCCAATCTCTTTTGCTATATTCCACCCAAAATCTATATCTTTTTGTTCATCTGCTGATGGCATTTTTTTTGTCAAGACTCCTTCGGGGGTTAAAAGATGGGGGCTGAAGCTCGCTGTGTCAATAATTTCTATGCCCTCTTTCTCTATTTCATCGGTAAGAGCCTTTAAGATTTCATCATCGTTTTTGTTCTTTAAAGAGAAAAGCAGTTTTATAGCTTTCATATCGGGGATGACATTTGCTTTGATTAGGAGAGATTTAGGCACTTTACCTGCCATAAGCACTGATTTTACGCGATAGTCTTTGAAGGTTTTAATTATTTCGCCAAGTTTGCCCGGGTTAACCCACTTTATTCTGTCAGAAAGACTGTTCATTTCTGCAGATGCAAGCCCTTCTAATGCAACAGTTACTATCTCATAACCACGTTCTTTTGCATCTTTTGAGATAATCTTTGGCAGTTCTCCAGAACCTGCAATTATGCCTATCTGCATATGCCTCTTTCAGATTTTTGTATAAAATTAATGATATTTTTTATCTCCTCTGTTTGAGGCAGTTCTTGCTGAATCCTATCTATAGCCTTATGAAGGGTGTTCTTTTCCCTGAAGATGATTTTATAAACTTTTTTAAGGAGTTGTATCTTCTCATCGGAGAAACCATGTCTTTTCAAGCCGATTGAATTCGGACCATATAATCTGGCTCTCTCTCCTGATGCCATCATATAGGGAATTACATCAAGCGCAACACCGCTGAAGCCTCCTATCATGCAATAGGCGCCTATGCGAGCAAATTGGTGAATAGCTACAAGACCGCCTATTACAGCAAAATCCTCGACTACAACATGACCTCCAAGTGTAGCGGCATTTGCCATTACAATAGAACTACCAACCTTACAGTCATGGGCAATATGGACATATGCCATAAAAAAATTAGAGTCCCCAATTTCTGTTAACCCATCGCCTTTTATAGAACCTCGGTGTATGGTTATATTTTCGCGGATAATATTGTTATTGCCAATTCTAACACCAGTGTTTTCATTTCTGTATTTTAAGTCCTGAGGAGGAAGTCCTATTGATGTGAATGGATAAATTGTGCAGCTCTCCCCTATCTCTGTATTGCCTTCAATAACGACATTAGATAAAAGTTTGGTTCCTTTTTTTATAGTAACCCCTTTTTCTATAATACAAAAAGGACCTACAAAAACATCATCATATATTATAGCATTAGGACTTACAACAGAACTATGATGTATATTGCTTGACATATCTTTTCTTACCCCTTATCAGTGACCATAGCTGTAAATTCTGCTTCAGCAGCCTGTTTATCATCTACAATGGCATTTCCCGAAAATCTCCAGACATTTCCCCTCGTTTGCAACACTCTTACATCGAGAATTAGTTGATCGCCCGGCAATACCGGTTTTCTAAACTTAGCCTTCTCTATGCTCAAAAAATAAACAGCTTTCCCTTTAGCCCCAGACTTTGAAGCCAAGATACCGCCCACTTGTGCTAAGGCTTCAATTATCAATACGCCCGGCATTATAGGATTTTCAGGGAAGTGTCCTTGAAAGAAAGGTTCATTCAAGGTGATATTCTTCAGCCCTATCGCTTTAACATTTGATTCCAACTCTAAAATTCTATCAACTAATAACATAGGATATCTATGCGGAAGAATGTCCATTATTTGAACTATATCAATCATGTTGTCTCCCAAATTAATTCTTGCCTAACTGTTTCTCTAATTCTTTTACTTTATTTTCAAGTTCATCAATTTTTCGTTTTAAATCAGGTAGTTTATTGAAGATTGATACAGCCCTCCACCATTCTTTATGAGGTAGAGCAGGGGCGCCTGAATAAATGCCGCGAGTAACTTTACCCATTACTCCTGCTTTGGCAGCTAGTATAGTGCCGGGTTCTATAGTAACATGATCTGCCACTCCTACTTGACCGCCTAACACTGCACCTTCTCCAATCTCTGAGCTTCCACCGATGCCAGTCTGCGATACAAGAATTACATTGCAGCCCACCCGAACATTATGCCCTATCTGAACAAGATTGTCTATTTTAGTGCCTCTACAGATAATTGTAGCCCCTGTAGTAGCACGATCTATAGTCGAATTAGCGCCAATTTCAACATCATCTTCAATAATTACAGTGCCTATCTGGGGGATTTTATGATAAATGCCACCTTCCTGGACATAACCAAAACCATCCGAACCTATAACAGCTCCTGCATGGATTATTACATTATTGCCGATTTGAACCTTATGTTGAATTATAACATTAGGATATATTAAGCAATTATTGCCGATAATGGTATTTTCACCAATAAAAACATTAGGATAAATTATACTACCCGACCCTATCTTTACACCGTCTGATATAAAAGTATGAGGTTGAATAGATATATCATCGTCTAATATAGCTTTTTCGGATATAAAGGCATATTTGCTTATTCCCTTTTCAGGGTGAGGGGTCTGATAAAATAGTGCAAGCAATTTTGCAAAACTGTATAAAGGATTTTTAACTAGTATCTGCGGCTTATCAAGATCTTTTATCTCTTCCTTAAGAATAAATGCAGATGCATTGCAGTTATCGAGAGTCTTTAACCACTTTTTATCAGTAGCAAATGTAATATACCCTTCTTTTGCATCTGAAATGCCTGCAACACCCTTAATCTTTAATTCAGAATCCCCTATAAGTTTTCCGTCCAAAATGGTGGCTATTTCTTTAAGTTTCACTTATTTATATACCTCCCCCTAAGTCTGGCTTTATACAAAGTTAAAGTAGATTTAGCAGTTGAGTTTGTGTTCATCCCACAAACTCAACCTTTGCAAATAAAATCTCTTTAGCATAGGAGCAAGTTTTGAACCCATTCATAATTTTGAACACACACTTTCAAATCAATTGTTTATTAAATTAAAGATTATTTTTTTGTAGGTTTTGTTTTTGTTTCTGTCTTTTTATCAATAGGTTTAGCTTCATTAATTTTCTTGATAACTCTATCAGTTATATCAAGACCGCTGCTAAAGTAAAGCACGAGACCGTCTGCTTTCTCAAGAACGAGAGAGTAGCTGCCCTCTTGTGCTATTTTATTAATCACTTCCCTTGCTTGTTTTAAAATCTCTGTTGTTAATTCAGCCTCTTTCTTTTTAACCTCAGCCTGAGAATCAGAGATAATCCTTTGATAATCTCTCACAAAACGCTCAAGTTCTTCTTCTTTTGCCTTTTTTGCATCTGCAGTAATAACCGCAGCTTGCTTGTCAATTTCAGCCTTTAAAGCTTCTATCTGTTTCCCCTTCTCATCAATAGTAACTTGTTTGGATCTAATTAGATTCTCCAGTTCGGCCTTAGCCTTTTTACCCACCTCTGACTCATTAATGAGTCTGTGTAAATCAACTATCCCAATCTTGACCTTTCCTTCCTCAGCAGAATAAACATTTGAAACAAAACCTGTTGTGGCAAGGAATAAACATACAGCTAAAACAGCAACAACCTTCTTCATTTACTTCCTCCATGTGTTACAAATCTGACTTTTGTCAGATTGCATTTTTTTATTGTTGAACCCAAATTGAGTGATTCCTGCTTGATAAGATGCCCAAACCATTAGGACAGTAGTCCCAGCTGTCATGGTTCGACAAGCTTGTCCTGAGTCTATCGAAGGGCTCACCA
>DYHD01000087.1 GCA_020724365.1 Thermodesulfovibrio yellowstonii
ACATACCTCCCTTTGGCAAAGGGAGGTTAGGAGGGATTTTATATGATTAATGTCTTCATACTTATGCCCCATTAGTAAATCCCATACTTGTTCACGAGGTTTGTGATGCAAGCCGCTCACTAAATAAGTTTTCAGAAAGAGGACTTGTTATGCCTGAAAGGAATAGATGTGATATCAGGGCATGGTGGAAGCATAGCAAAAGCAATGCTTTATTGTCATTTATCAAGGGCTGATACCTTTTATATCCCAATAACTTAATATCAAATTAACCCGCCTGTCATACTCCTGTAACATCAATCCTTTATTCTAAAGAATATATTTAAATAAGGAGGCATTTCCATGAAATGTAAATATTTAAATCAGTTCAGCATCTCAGAGTTTGAATGGACAGTGGAATCATGCACAGCAAATGACAGGCCTTATGCCCCGAGCATCTCAGAGCTGCATGATTATTGTAAGGGCAGCGAATTCAGAAAATGTCCTGTACTATTAAAAAAAGAAAAAATGTGCATGAGCAATAGCCTTATATATGAAATTTTTGTGGCAGCATAATCTGTCGAAACTTGTCCCCAAAGTTCCCTCGATTACGACCCCCCAATAAAGGATCTCAGGGGTAGGAATTGCTTGAAAGATGCAAGTTATTTATTGCTTTTTAGGAGTTGGTGCTTAAAATTTAGAGTTTTTGTCTTGTCAGGAAGTGTATCATGATTTCGAGATCAAAATGGAATATAACTATAGATGCTGAGGAACGCGTATCCGAAAATGCGAAGCATCCTTTGGACAGTCGCAGTCCTGACAATAATATAGATAGACAGACCATACTGGAACTCCTTGATAGCAATTTTCTCACAACCCATTTCCAGCCCATATTCTCTTCAAAAGATGGAACTGTTTACGGCTATGAGGCATTGACAAGGATAAAGGAAGATAAAAGAAACATAAATATCGGGGAGTTATTCAAAAAGGCAATGCTCACCAATACCATCTCATCCCTCGATGTAAAGTGTAGGGAAAATGCCATAAGCCTTGCATCTTCGCTCGGCATAAACCATATCAATGCATATCTATTTATAAATATATGCCCCGAGACATTGATAGACTCGGCTCACAGTGTGGGAATAACCGATGAGCTTGCAGATAAATGGGGTATTTCAAAGGAAAAAATTATTCTTGAGATAACAGAAGAGAGCGCTGTCCACAATTACAAGCTATTCAAAGATGCCATTGTTTACTATAAAAAGAGAGGCTATAAAATAGCCATAGACGATTTCGGGGCAGGCTATGGCGGACTAAAAATGCTTTCTGTTATAGAGCCCGACTTTGTAAAGATAGACCGCCATTTTATGTCAAATATAAACAAGGCAACTATAAAGTTTAACCTTGTTGATTTCATCGCCTCTGCATGCCACAGGATCGGCATAAAAGTTATAGCCGAGGGCATAGAGCAGGAAGAAGAACTCAAGGTCGTGATGAATATGGGAATTGATCTGCTGCAGGGCTATTATCTTTATAAGCCCACCCCTATTCTAAATGGCAATAGGGCGGAGATTCCCATGCTCCACAATAGAAAAACAAACTGCTGCTCAACAAATGGCGAGCAATGTTTCATCGGCGATATTGCTCATAGAATTGATCCCATACCACCATCAGCACATCTTACGGCTGCCTTTAATAAATTTATTAAAACCCCTGAACTCAGAAGCCTGCCTGTCGCTAAAGATGATAGGGTTGTTGGAATGCTGCATAGAAACAGGTTTTTAGAGAACAATGTACTCGGTAAATATGGCTATGGCATACACCTTAATGCAACAAAATGTATAGCTGATATCATGGAACAACCATCCCTGATGGTTGAGGCGGATACTACATTGGAAGATGTCGCACAAAGGGTACAATCGAGAAGATTTGAATTTCTTTACGATGACATATGCATAACAAGAACCGGCAAATACTATGGTATAGCAGCAGTCCATATCCTTCTTGACGCCATAACCGAAAGAAGTCTTGTCCTCGCAAAAAACTCAAACCCACTAACTGGACTTCCGGGCAACGAATCAATCCAGCGTGAAATAAATAAAAGACTTTCCCAAAATATGCATGTTGATATCTGTTACATAGACATAGACAATTTCAAGCCATACAACGACCACTATGGGTTTGATAAAGGCGACATGGTCATCAAAACACTCGCATGTATAATCGAAGAATCGATAGGGCCTGATGATTTCGATTTCAGTTTCGCAGGACATATAGGCGGTGACGATTTTATATTGATTAATCCCCCCCAGATTTCAATCTCTGCATGTGAGAGGATAATATCAAGTTTTGAATCAATGCTTCCAGTATTTCATGAAATCGAGGATTACAACAAGGGATGTTATGTTTCGAAAAACAGAAAAAATGAGGAAGAAACATTCAACTTATTGTCTCTTTCCATAGGGATTGTCAGCACAGAGGTATATAAGATAGAATCCTTTGCTCAACTGGCATCCATAGCAACAGAAGTAAAAAAGGCTGCAAAGATGAAGTCTGTATCTACCTGCCGCTCATCGATAGTGAGGGATAGAAGGTTGATGGGATGAAAAATCAGTTATAATTCAAAACTAATGACTAACGACTGTAGACTCTCGACTTTTTTATGGGGTGTTGCAACATCCGCCTTTCAGCTTGAGGGTTCTCCTTATGCCGATTGGGCATCATGGGATGCCATACTGGACTCAAAGCCAGATGTTACAAACCATTATACTCTATACAAAGAAGATCTTTGCCTGCTTAAAGACCTCGGCGTTAATGCATACAGGTTCTCTCTCGAATGGAGCAGGATACAACCGAAAGAAAACACATGGAATGAAGACGCCATTGCCCATTATCAGGACATAATAAACATCCTTCTTGAAAACAATATAGAGCCTATGGTCACAATCCATCACTTCACTCATCCACTCTGGTTTATCAAGAAATATCCATGGCATGAAGATGCATCTATAGAAAAATTCTTAAACTATGCAGAAAAGATAACATCTAAAATACATGGAGTGAAATACTGGATAACATTTAATGAACCCTATGTCCTTCTTCTCGGAGGCTATTTTGAAGGCTGCATGCCGCCGGGAATAAAGGATGTGGATTTAGCTATAAAAGCATTAAAAAATATCCTTACCTGTCATGGCAGTTCATACGACATTATTCATTCGAAAATACATGATGCAATGGTGAGCGTTGCACACAATATGGCTGCTCTTGCGCCATGGAACAGATGGAATTCTTTAGACAGGCTTCTTGCTAAAATAGCAAAATATTTTTATAACCATTCTCTGCTCGATGCATTTCTGACAGGAAACCTGAACATAAAATTCCCTTTCAAAAAAGTGATAGAGATTGAAGTCCCAATTAAGAATAAACTTGATTTCTTTGGCGTAAATTATTACACAAGGGTTCATATAAGATTTAATCCATTCAAAAAAATGGGTGTTGAATTGAGACATAGGGATATCGACGGCTACGGGCTGACAGATATGGGATGGGAAATACATCCTCATGGACTTGAAAAAGTATTGAGATATGCATCAAAACTTAATGTGCCATTAATCATAACAGAAAATGGCATCGCTACTCATGACAGTGCAAGGAAGACAAAGTTTATGAAACGGCATATAGATGTCCTTGAAAAGTGCATTAAAAACGGTATTGATGTAAGGGGATATTTCTACTGGTCTTTAATTGACAATTATGAATGGCTTCAAGGTCTCGATGCAAGATTTGGTCTTTACAAGGTCGATTTCGATACACTAAAACGCAAACCTACCAACGCAGCAGCATATTATTCGTATCTAATAAAGAGCAGGGATTTTTAGCTTTAAAATAAATCTCTTAACCCTGCCTGCTTAAGAATGGATAATAATGTCCCCTTTGGCAGATCTTTTTTGTGATAAGGCACGGTGACACGCCTTTTTGTCTGCAAGTTGTAATAAACCTTATGACTTCCTGTCTGATGGTCAAATTGAAAGCCGTTCTGAAGCAGAATCTTAATTACATCATCTGGTGTCAATACAGGCAGTTTAGGCATGCTCTACATTTAATACACTTTCCAATGTTCTGGAGTCATCCACGATTTCCTCGCCATGTTTTTTCATGCTTTCTAAATATGCCAGAATTGCATCCTCAGCCATTTTGATAGCGTCTTCTATAGTGTCGCCATAAGTAATACATCCCGGCAAAGAGGGCACTAAAACCGTATATCCACCTTCCGGTTCAGGCCTTAAAACAATCCTAAAAGAAAATTTTGAATCCATAGTTTGCACCTCCTCTTTAACACCTTTTCTATTTTACCACTTTTATATCCGATTGGATATATCTTTAACCAAAACCAAAACGTAATATTCCTTCACCTTTTCAAGAGAGAGGCGATGCGATGAACCCGAGGCACCAGATCAGAAGCGGATTACTTGCGTTTCTTAAGAATAGTCACCAGCTTGAAAAGGTAGTCACCACAGCCTTTCCTGTTAGCGAAACGCAAGTCAAATTTCATAAGGTTCCGCGGGTACTCTTCCATACCCTGAAATACTACATATTGCGTAGTGCTGAGTCAACGGGTTTGTGTAATAAGCTAATCCCTATGCTTTTGAAAATGCCTTGTTAAGAAGATGGAGGGCTTTTGATGAGACAGAGATTGGAATTGACTGTCATGTTTATGCTATATTCGACCAAAAAATTTTTCCTGCCGGTCATCGCTGGACAATCTGGAGTTAGATCATCAAATGCCAACCTTGCAAAGTAATGCGGAAATTAGGCATTACAGAAAGCGTTATGGGTCTGAGGGCAAAAAATATTAAATAAATCTCAGGCTGCTTAAAATATAACAGACCGCTTTATTTTGGTGTTCACTTTTTCCATCCTATCTCAGGCGATTTCTATGTGTCATTCTCTGGCTTGCCTGCCCTCGAAGTCTTTTATCGGGGGACCAGAGAATCCATCTCCTTTGTTCTGGATTCCCCGATCAAGCATGCCCTCTGACTTGCTCAGACTGACTATAACTTTTGAAATTGCCTTATTCCATCCGTCCGGCCCAATGCCTTCTGCCCTAATGAGATTCGGAATATTTATTCTTGGGTCGTAACTTTTATCCGGCTTCTGAACAATAATCGGATAATCAACTTTTTCAAGCATCGGTATATCATTGGGGCTGTCGCCGATAGCAACGGTCATAATTTCTCCGAACTTCTTCCTGTATAAATCAACCAGTATTGCTACAGCCTTGCCTTTGTCGCTGTCACCGAGGATGTGATAAAAACCCCCCTGAGTATGGGAGAAACCTTTGTCCTTTATCGCCTTTAATAGTCGTCCGGACTGTCTTTCATCGCCTTCAAAGACAAACGGTTCGTCGAAATCCCTCTCTTTTGCCATCCTTGCCTCGTCAATGCTCATGTTCGCTATGTCTGCAAGTTCTTCTGCTGTCATATCCCCGAAGCCTTTTATATTAAATCCCTCTGAATGCAATTCCAGCAAAGCCTTTCTTAGATCAGAATATTTTGCACCAAGCCTGATTATTCGATACTTGTCGTTTTCCTCAGATTTGAAATTTGAAATTTGAAATTTGAAATACTCTGTAGGTATGAATATCCCTCCACCGTTCTCCGATATGAAGGGATGATGGTTGTCGAGTTTTCTCCTGTAATACTCTATCTCCTCTCTTGTTTTGCTTGAACAGATTATGAGTGGGATGTTTTTTCCTTTTAGCAATG
>DYHD01000088.1 GCA_020724365.1 Thermodesulfovibrio yellowstonii
CTATCGGTATAGCTATTGAACGGTTTTCATTCATCCGGCATTTTGATTTAAAAGAAGCTGCTAAAAGCCTTAAAGCCCGCGAAGAACTCGAAATTGAACTGACAAAAAGGCTTTATATTATCGCCTCTATTGGCAGTAACGCACCTTACATTGGACTGCTCGGAACAGTGCTTGGAATAATGTTCACATTTTATGAAATGGGACAGGGTGGAATGGATGTAAAAAACATAATGGTCGGACTTAGCCTAGCCCTGAAAGCAACAGCAATAGGGCTTTTAGTAGCGATTCCCTGTGTATTTTTAAACAACATGCTTTTAAGAAAAATCAGGGAAAAACTTACGATTTACACCGTGCAAATCAGAAGGGTTGAAACCCTAAAATAGAGATAGAACTCTACCAAAAGTTCCCTCTCCCTTGATGGGAGAGGGTTAGGGTGAGGGTGATTAGTAACTTGAAATATTACCCCTCCCCCTCGCCCCCTCCCGCAAGGGGAGGGGGATTTTTAGAAAGGTTAAAAATGGAGCAAAATAAAGAATTCAGAGAAATGAATGTTATCCCGCTTGTGGATGTCATGCTTGTGCTTTTAACAATTGTGCTTACTACAGCTACATTCATAATGGCAGGCGAGATAGCTATAAATCTGCCAAAGGCAGAAAATATCGAAAACCGTTCAACTGCTCCTCTGTTTATAACAATTACCGAAGACGAAAGGCTTTTTATAGACAAATCTGAGATCCGTGAGAATGAGCTGATACCGCGGCTTCAAGAGATCGGCAAAGAGCAGCCTATTGTCATAAGGGCAGATAAAAATGCTGTTGTAAGAAAGTTTGTTTTTGTCATAGATGCCTTAAAAGGAGAGGGTTTTAAAAAGATCTCTATGGAGGTGCTGGAGAAATGACAATTAACGCGCAAAACAGCTTTTTAATATCTTTGTTTTTGCATCTGTTATTTATAGCGGTATTCATTGCAACGCCGAAATCAGAATATAAGGTTAACCAGTTGATTGATATATCTTTTTTATTTCCAAATATTGAGAATGAGCCTCAAACTAATAAAAAAGCGGAGGATAAACCTGTTTTAAAAAGCCCAGAATATAAGGTTGAGCCAATGAAAACCGAAATGCCAATTCAACCTAAAACAACTGAACCTAAAACATTACAAAATACTAAAAGTTCCACAGTTGAAACAGTAGAAATGCCGGTAGAGGTCCCCAGTTCCTTTACCTCTGCTGGAGGGGTTAAAAGCGACCCTTATGCAGAGCCATCTGCATCTGCTGTGTCAAATAGCGCTGTCACATCTGCTCATACGATGCATGTGGCGATGCAGGTGAGAACGGCTGTTGATAAATCTGCAATTATAAGTTCATTTGCAAATAAGATTGAGTCATTAAAGCATTATCCTTATATTGCGCGCAGAAGGGGGATAGAAGGAACTGTCATAGTTTTTGTGCACCTAAATAAAACAGGCGAGCTTATGAATATTGCTTTAAAGGCATCATCGGGTTATGAGATTTTAGACATGAGTACTCTTGAACTTATAAAAAAAGCGACTCCTTTTAGGCACGGCTATCATTCTGATTTAAAGATAGAGATACCTGTCAGCTATAGGCTCATGAGGTGATCCATATGAATGCATCCGGCAGTAATACATTATATGCAAAGGAAATAAGATGCAAGAAATGCAAAAGACTGCTTATGAAGGGTGAGGTAAAAGGAATAGAAATAAAATGCCCCAAATGCGGATATATCCAGACGATAGGGGAAAGGGAAGGTGAGAAAATAGTGAGCAGTAAGCAGTAACGAGTAACGAGTTAGGAATATGTGTAAGTGTATGTGAATGTGTATGTTACTTACACTTACACATTCACATACACTTAATAAAGGAGGAGGTTTGAGATGAAGGCTTTACTGGTTATGACTAAAAAATTATTGGTTATTTTATTACTGTTTTTGTCTTTCTCTGTAGATGCCTTTGCCAAAGATAAATTAGACAAATTGGTATTAGCCGGGCCTATTGCTCCGGTAACATATCCATTGATTTACATGGTAGAAAAAAACAGGTTGCAGGGCATTGCAGAAGTAACGGAACTTAAAATTTGGCACAATCCAGGTCAGCTCCGTGCAATGATTGCCGGCAGGCAGGCTGATTTCCTAGCGGTTCCAACCAATGTGGCTGCAAATTTTTACAACAAGGGTGTCGACTTAAGTCTCATAAATGTCTCAATCTGGGGCGTGTTATGGGTTGTATCAAAGGATGGTAATATCAGTAATCTAACCGACCTCAAAGGGCAGGAGGTTGTAATACCATTCAAAGGGGATATGCCGGATCTTGTATTCAGAAATCTTGCACTAAAACAGGGGTTAGACCCGGATAGAGATTTTAAAATAAGGTATGTCGATACCCCTATGGACGCCGCACAGCAGTTGATAATGAAACGAGCTAAACATGCCGTGCTTACAGAACCATTAGTCTCAACGGTTCTTCTCAAATCAAAAGAGACGGGTGCCGGGTTGCACAGGTCAATCAATTTGCAGAAGGTCTGGGGCACTGTCTATAAAGCTGAAGCAGAAATACCGCAGGCCGGTATTGCTGTGTTGGCAAAGATTAAAAGCAACCCTAAAATCCTTGAGATATTTCAGCGTGAATATGCTGCTGCAATAAAATGGAGCAAACTTCATCCCGAAGAAATGGGCAAACTTGCAGAGAAATACATTCCTGGACTTAAACCAGAACCAGTGGCTGAGGCATTAAGGCATGTCTCATTGAAATTTGTAACAGCACAAAAGGCGCGCACTTCGCTTGAAAGATTTTTTACTGCTCTGAAAGAAGGCAACCTTGCCTCTATTGGCGGGAAATTGCCTGAAGGGAATTTTTACGGGGAATGAAATATTCATGTTTAAAGAAAACACAAAAGGGAATAAAAAATCTCCCCTAACCCCTCTTTTCCAAAGAGGGGGAACTATTCCCTTCTGTCAAGAGGGGTGTAGGGGTGTGTCCTCTCCCTTTAGCAAAGGGGGGCGAGGAGGGATTTTAAGATTAAAATGAACTACTGGAAGAAAAAAAAATGAGGCATACCATGAAGACCTTAACCTCCCGGAAATTCCTCTTTATAGCTCTGGGATGCCTGTTACTAATAACAGGATGGCATGTGTTGTCTCTTTTTATGCACAGCATCGTTATCGCTTCCCCTTATGATGCCTTCAGTTCACTCTATGAGATATTAGGGACCGAACGGTTTCAGGGCGATCTCTGGATAACCACAAAGCGAATTTTTATGGGAATATTCTGGGGTGGATTAGCAGGATTTATCCCGGGACTACTTGCAGGTATTAAGGAAGACATCAAGAACTTGCTTGAGCCTATGAGATGGGCATTGATGAGCGTGCCTCCGATAGTAGTGGTTGTACTGGCAATGCTCTGGTTTGGCATGGGCTCAACCATGGTCGTTTTCATTTCAGGGCTTATCATTTTGCCAGTTGTTTATGTAAACACGGTAAAGGGTATAGAGATGGTAGATAAGAGTCTGTTAGAGATGGCATGGATATACAAATTGTCTCTCTGGTTGAGACTCAAGCATATTTATATACCGGCTATTACGGGCCCACTGACCGCTGCCGTGGCAATTGTCATTGGACAGGGGGTGCGTGTTGTAATCATGGCGGAAATACTTGGAACATCAGAAGGTATTGGTTACACCATGTCTATTGCAAGTGCCACCCTTGAAATCCCAGAGTTGTTTGCATATGTGATTGTGGCTATCTGTATCGTGGGGATAACAGAGTTTCTGCTATTCAGACCAATTCAGGATTATGTTTTACGCTGGAAAGGTCAAAAGTTTTATGAAAAAGAGAGAAAGATATGAAACCACAGAATTTCACCACAGAGTGCACAGAGAAAAGAATTTTAGGGAACAGAATTCCTCTTAACTTAATTAATATTTTCTCTGTGTTCTCTGTGGTTAATTTTGACAATATGTTTTACGCTGGAAAGGATGATGGTAACCCGTCAGTTATGGGGAAAATATAATTGATTAATGTTACCCGTAACTGAGGGATTACGGATGATGCCAATGATTCAATTTAAACAGGTTGGAAAGAGATATAATGGCATAGAGGTTA
The DNA here is from genome assembly GCA_020724365.1 of Thermodesulfovibrio yellowstonii. Classification (GTDB taxonomy): domain Bacteria; phylum Nitrospirota; class Thermodesulfovibrionia; order Thermodesulfovibrionales; family Dissulfurispiraceae; genus DYHD01. The sequence goes on from DYHD01000088.1 coordinate 4,119, forward strand.
TTGAAAACCTTTGCTTTAGTATTCATAAAAACGATGTGATAGGCATACTGGGTCCAAGCGGTGTTGGTAAAACAACGATCCTTAAAATGATAGCAGATTTGGTAACCCCGTCATCGGGCACAATCATCAGTCATGCAAAACGCATTGCTTATGTTTTCCAGGAGCCTCGGGTGCTTCCGTGGAAAACCGCTCTGGACAATGTCGCCATTCCTCTATTGCCGCTGGGTTATAACTATAAACAGGCAAGAGAAAAAGCAGCAGAGCAACTGGGAAAGATGGGACTTCGCGGGTATGAAGGGTATTTTCCTGTTCAGCTTTCCGGCGGTATGATTCAGCGTGTCTCACTGGCCAGGGCATTTGCTATTGAACCCGATACATTACTGCTGGATGAGCCTTTCAGCGCCCTGGACATAGGTTTAAAAAAGGTCTTGCTCGATATGATCAAGGAACAATTAAAGGCAATGCCTGTTACTGTTTTATATGTATCGCATATGCCCGAAGAAGTTGTGCAGATCGCCAACAGGATATTTATGCTTTTCTCTAAAGGGATAATGGAAGAACTGCCAGTAAATACTGATGAATTAATTAAGACTAAATTGAGCGATTTTATTGATAAATATAGGACAGCCGAGACGGCTGTCCTACCCAATGGGTGATAGACTATTTCCGGTAGGACAGGCGTCCCGCCTGTCCTTTTGAAGATTTATAAAAAAAGAATCGCTTAATTTAGGTTAAGAGTTTAAGGAGGAATCAAAATGAATTATGCACGCGAAGCAAAAGGGATTAAGGAAGGTGTATCAAAAATGCCGGGGCACTGGGTGCTTGCAAAAATGGGCAAAAAAGTGCTTAGGCCAGGAGGACTTGAACTTACGCGGAAGATGCTTAAAGAACTTGATATAGGAACAAAGGATGATGTTGTAGAGTTTGCTCCAGGTCTGGGGATTACAGCCAAAATGACTATAGAAAAAAAACCAGCGAGCTTCATGGCAATCGAAAAAGATGATGCCGCTGTCAGGAGGGTCAGGAGTCTGCTTAAAGGCGAAAGGCAGACCTGCCGTCTTGGAATGGCAGAAAAAACAGGACTTCCGACAGAGTTCGCTACAGTTGTATATGGCGAGGCAATGCTGACTATGCAGTCTGAAAAAAAGAAACGGGAAATAATAGGCGAAGCCTTCCGGATATTAAAACCCGGAGGGAGATACGGCATTCATGAATTATGCTTTATACCGGATGATATTGATGATTCCCTGCAAAAAACAATAAGAAGTGAGCTATCAAGCTCCATAAATGTTGACGCCAGTCCGCTGACCGCGAAGCTGTGGGAACAGATGCTTAAAGACGAAGGCTTTGATATTCAAAAAGTTATTATGCAGCCATTTCTTCTTCTTGGGCCAACGCGCCTTTTGCGGGATGAAGGACTGATCGGCGCGGCATGCTTTGCCTTCAATCTTCTTACACATGGGGATGCGCGCCGCCGCATATTGAAAATGAAAAAAGTCTTTAAAAAATACAGTGCCAATTTAAGCGGGATTGCAATTATTGCAACCAAACGAAATAACAAAAACAATTGGTAATGTCAAAAGTTTTATGAAAAAAGAGAGAAAGATATGAAACCACAGAAT
>DYHD01000013.1 GCA_020724365.1 Thermodesulfovibrio yellowstonii
AATAATTGTGGAGATATGTTTCATTAAACAGTGTCCATTTATAAATTAAATATAAACAAACTCTAAACAGCGGCAACATAAGTAAGTATTAGTATTATTGGTAATTGGCTAATTTATCACCATAATCACTTCGGCTTAATATTCGTCCTTACATAAGCTCAGACTGAAAAAACTGCTGAAGCTTAAACTTATCGAAGTTGATAAATTTAAGCTGCCTTTACTACCTTATTAGAACGTAGGCATCTTGTGCATACATATGTTCTTTTAATGCCTTTATTAGTAAAAATTTTTATCCTTTGCAGATTTGGAAGCAAAATCCTCTTAGTTTTATTATTTGCATGACTAACATTGTTACCAACGGTTTTTTTCTTATTACAAACATAGCAACTTGCCATTTTTTTCCCCTTTCATTGCATAAAAAAAGTCTTTTATGATAACATTTTAGAGTTATTCTTTCAATATTCTTGAATTAATAAACACCTTATTAAGAATTATTTAGAACATTTTTGCATAATCCAAAGGTATTTGCCTTTTTTATAAAAAATTGAAACCACCTGGGTTTTGACGGAGGATAAATGTCCAATAATGAAATAAAGACTACTGAACTTGCAAAAGAACTCGGTGTAAAGGCTACAGAGATCGTCAGAGCCTTAGAAAAGCTTTCAGGCATACAATATAAAAAAGGAACTACCAATCTAAAAATCAAGACTGAAGAGGCAGAAAAGATAAAAGAATTCTTAAAAAAAGAGAAAGCTCCTTCTATCACATCTAAGCCTGTAGAAACTCATCCTAAGGAAAAAAGAAAGATAATCGAGAAAAAGCCTTACATACCTCAAACAGAATCTGCTAAAGAAGATTTTGATTTAAAAGAGGGTAGGACAAAAGACATTTTAGAAAAAGAACAAGAGGAGGTTTCCGAATCTTCAGCTACTGTTATAACCGTAGATGAAGAAGAAACCAAGATTCCAGAAAGATTCAAAAAAGAAATCGAGGTAGAAAAGCTTGAAAAGATCAAGGTGAAGCCTACAATGCAGAAGGCTTTCCAAACAATAAAGAAGGTAGAACCTAAGAAATTCATTGACCAAAAAGGATTCAAAAAACCTTCTAAAGAAAGATTCAAGCTACCGGAAAGGTTCATTCAACAGCCAATAACAGCTCCAAGAAAAAAATCCATTAAGATATCCGAGGGGCTCACAATAAAAGAGTTTGCTGAACTAATTGGGCAAAAAATTCCGATGGTTATCAAGAAATTTATGGATTTAGGTTTTATGCCTACTATTAATCAGCCTATTGATATAGAGGCGGCAAATATCGTTGCTGAAAGCTTCGGAATTAAGGTTGAGACAGTTACTGTAGAGCAAATAGATGTCATAGAGGAAGTAGAGGCTGCTGATTCCCCTGATCTTTTGCAGAAGCCTCCTGTGGTAACTATAATGGGTCATGTTGACCATGGTAAGACATCCCTACTTGATGCTATAAGAAAGACAAAAGTAACTGAGACAGAAGCAGGCGGAATTACACAACATATTGGTGCTTATAAAATCTCGCTTCACGGCAAAGATATTACATTTCTTGATACCCCTGGACATGAAGCTTTTACCTCAATGAGGGCAAGGGGAGCTAAGGCAACAGATATTGTTGTCCTTGTTGTAGCCGCTGATGATGGTGTAATGCCTCAGACAATTGAAGCTTTAAATCATGCTAAAGCAGCAAATGTTCCTATAGTAGTAGCAATAAATAAAATTGACAAGCCCGAGGCAAATGTGGCAAGAGTGAAAAATGAGCTTGCAGAGCATGGCATCGTTTCTGAAGAATGGGGAGGTCAAAATATCTTTGTTGAGGTCTCTGCAAAGAAAAAAATAGGCATAGAACACCTTTTAGAAATGATATTGCTTCAAGCAGAAATCATGGAATTGAAAGCAAACCCTCATAAGCCAGCAAGAGGCCCGATAATAGAAGCTAAACTTGACAAAGGGAGAGGTCCCGTTGCAACTATGCTCATCCAGGCAGGAACACTACATATTGGCGATGCAGTAGTCGCGGGCACAGCGTCAGGTAAGGTAAGAGCCTTGATAGACGACACAGGTAAGAGAATCAATTCTGCAGGACCAGCCACCCCTGTAGAGGTTATAGGTTTTTCTGATGTTCCATCGGCAGGAGATATTTGCGTATGTGTTGAAGATGAGCGAAAAGCTCGTCAGATTGCTTTAGCAAGGATACAAAAGCAAAGAAGTGCAGATATTCAAAAACGGGCAAAGCTGACTCTCGATGAATTATATGCAAAGATTAAGGAAGGGCAGATAAGGGACCTCAATATAATCATAAAGGGCGATGTGCAAGGTTCTGTCGAAGCCATGAAAAAGGCTTTGGAAGGCATTATTCACCCCGATGTTAAGGTTAAGGTGCTTCATACCTCAGTAGGTGGTATAAAAGAATCAGATGTAATGCTTGCTGCTGCATCAAATGCAATTATAATCGGGTTTAATGTTCGTCCCGAATTGAAAGCCTCCCAGATTGCTGAAAAAGAAGGAGTAGATATCAGGCTTTATAACATTATCTATGATGCAATTGAGGATGTTAAAAAAGCTTTGGAGGGAATGCTTAAGCCTACCTTTAAAGAGAAGATATTGGGGAGGGCTGAAGTAAGACAGGTATTTCAGGCATCTCGTTTTGGCACTATCGCAGGCTGCTATGTTATTGACGGGACTATAAATAGAGCTAGTGATGGTATCAGAGTGATTAGAGACAATATAGTTATATATGATGGTAAGATTTCATCGTTAAAAAGATTTAAAGAAGATATCAAAGAAGTGCAAAGCGGCTATGAATGCGGCTTAACAATCGAAAATTTTAATGATATCAAGGTTGGAGATATCTTAGAAGACTATCTCATAGAAAAGATTGTCACTAAATTATAAAACTATAATAATCTTTTAGTCCCATTAAAATCCTCAAATATTTTAATAAAATCAATTAACTAATCATGCAACCTTATAAAAGAACTCAGAGATTAAATATCTTACTCAGGGAAGAGATAGCTGATATTATTATGAAAAAAATCAAAGACCCACGACTTGGTTTTATCACTGTCACAGATGTTGAGCTTTCCAGTGATTTGAAGATAGCGAAGGTTTTTATCAGCATTATGGATGAAAAAGATACTGAACTGAACATTGACATACTCAATTCTGCTAAAACCTTGATTCGCAATGAAATATCCAAAAGGATTAGAATAAAGCATATACCTACTATTGAATTTAGGATTGATAAATCAGCCGAACACGGCGACAGAATAGATCAATTATTGAGACAAATCAAGGAAAAGGAATGATTCCACCTCAAGATTTAGTAACTTTCTTAAAGGAATCGGATTACTTTCTAATCACAACTCATATCAGCCCTGACGGAGATGGATTAGGCTCATCTAATGCACTTTCTATGCTTCTACAAGCTTCGGGGAAAAAAACTACTCTTCTTATCAAAGATTCATTACCTATTCAATATTTTTTTCTGCCCGGAATATCAAATTTCTTATCCCTAAAAGATTATATTGATTCAGGGCATAAATCAGAAAACCTTGTGCTTCTTGATTGTAATGATATAACAAGAGCAGGGATAGATGATATTATTAAACTTGTTACTTTTAATAAAACTGTTGTTATAGATCACCATGAAATAAGTAAGTCATTTGGAGATATTCAATGGATAGCTCCAAATGCTCCAGCTACTGGAATGATGATTTACTACCTGATAAAACATATGGGCGTAAAATTAAGCCTGGAAATGGCTATAAATTTATATACAGCGATTGCTTTTGATACAGGTAATTTTAGATATGAAAACACCACCCCAGAGGTTTTCCGAGCTGCGGCTGATTTAACAGAAGCTGGTGCAAAACCACACTCAATCTATTCATCTATATTTGAAAAATGGACATTTAACCGCTTTAACCTTCTGCTTACTGCAATGAAATCGTTGGAGTTGGAAGATGGTTTTGCAATGGCAGCTATTACAAAAGAAATGTTTGCGCAGACATCCTCAAGTGAAGATGATACAGAAAGTTTTGTTTCTTTCCCGAGGATTCTTGATAACCTAAAGGTATCAGCAATAATTATTGAAATTGATAATAATTATTACAGAGTTAGCCTTAGAGCAAAGGGTGGTATAGATGTATCTATGATTGCACAAGAATTCGGTGGTGGTGGACATAAAAATGCTGCTGGCTTCAGAATAAGGACTGATCTCGACACCCTTAAAACAAAGCTTAAAGATAAGATAAAAGGTTCTTTAAAGATATAATTTTCAATTCAAAATAGAGCTTTTATCTATATCATCAACAAAATCTCATGCCAAATATAAAAATTCTTCCTACATCTCTCAGAAATAAAATATCTGCAGGAGAGGTAATTGAAAGACCTGCCTCTGTGGTGAAAGAATTATTAGAAAATTCAATTGATGCACAAAGTACAAAGATAGAAATCAATATCATTGGTGCTGGCAGAAAATTAATTAGAGTTGCTGATAACGGATGTGGAATGGATAGTGAAGATGTCTTGATCGCTTTTGAGAGATATGCAACGAGCAAGATAAGCAGTGAAGCTGACCTATATAATATCAAAACACTTGGTTTTAGAGGTGAGGCATTATCTTCAATCTCAGCAGTCTCAAAGATGAGAGTTTTTACAGGCTTAAACCTGCAACATGAGGCTTCTGATTATTCTTTATTTGGAACATTTATTGAAATTATCAGCGGAAAGATAAAGGAAGTTAAGGCATGTTCAGCATTAGGCACAACGATTGAGGTGAGAGACCTTTTTTTTAATACCCCCGCAAGAAGAAAATTTTTGAAATCTGATACCACTGAGAATCATCATATTATAGATATAGTCACAAAAGAGGCTATAGCTCAACCACATATTGCCTTTGAGCTGATAATGGACGATCAGGATGTTTTGAGGCTTCCACAAGCATCTTCTGAGAGGGAGAGGCTATTACAGATATTCGGAAAAGAATTTCTTGATAGACTGCTTGAAGCCAATGCCGAATATGGGCAGATATCCATCAAGGCTTTCATATCTGATAGAACAAATTTCAGAGGCAATAGAAACAATCAGTTCATATTCATCAATAAGCGAACTGTGAGAGATCAGGCAATCACACATGCTATTTATAAGAGTTATGATTTATTAATACCCCATGATAAACACCCAATATTTTTGATTTTTATTAATATTAATCCCGAACTAGTTGATTTTAATGTCCATCCCACCAAGAAGGAAGTAAGGTTTAAGGATAAAAGCCTGCTTTTCAATTATATAATCAAGACCCTTCAAGAGGTTATCTCAACTTCACATTACAATACTGAGTATTTACTAAAAATTCCTGATAATCAAATGGCTTCTTCAAGCTTAACCGTTCAAGATTATAGCTTATCATCTCAGCCCCCTCATACAATTGCAGAGTCTATGCCACTTTATTCTCCTGATTATCCTGATATTGTCCCTTCCATTTATCTTGGAGAGACCTTTGTAGCAATCCCTTTCAAAGATGGACTATCTATTATTGATTATCATGCAGCACATGAAAGGATTGTTTATGAGAAATTATTAAAAAAATTTGAGATTCAATCAATCAGGCTGCTTTTCCCTCTTAATATTAGACTTGATACTGTAAAATACAAGACTATCATTGAACATCTTGAGCTTTTAAATGAGTTTGGTTTTGAGATCGAGGATTTTGGTCACGGAAGTGTTATTGTAAGAGGTCTGCCAGTCTTTTTGGGGACTAATGATATGCAAAGCCTGTTAAGCGATGTGGCAGGATTACTCAGGGATGTGAAGGAAATTAATGATAATACCATCTCAGACGAGCTCGATTCAGTTCGCAGGAAATTAGCTGCAAAAATAGCATGTCATAGTTCCATCAGAGGAAAGGAAGTCCCAGACAACAGGATATTGGCGGGATTACTTAAAGATCTCTCCTTAACAGAATCACCCGATATCTGCCCTCATGGGAGGCCAACAAGAATAGAAATTAGCTTAACCTCTCTTAGAAAAATGTTTAAGAAATAATATTGTCCCAAAACAGAGATAGGATTTTAAACACATTGATTATCTGTCAATTCGAACACCACAAGGGTATGAGAAATTTTGCCAGCAAAAGGATAAGATTTCTCGCGGAGACTGCCCTGAACCAGAGAAGGCTTGTCCCGAACGAATGATAGATTTCTTACTCAGTTCGGAATGACAGAGTGAAGGGCTCGAAATGACAACTTTCTATCTCTGTTTTTGAGTCTTGCTTACCTATTTGATTTTCTTAAATTTCATTGTATAATTGTTTTTAGTAGCTTTATTTATTTTCTTGAATAATTTTTGAGGGTATATATATGGAACTTATCGAGATTCTGACTCAAGCTGTAAATGCAAAGGCTTCGGATATTCATATTGTAGTTGACAAGCCCCCTATGGTTAGAATAAATGGATTTATAAGGCCATTGCCAAGTTATCCTATTTTAACCTCTGAAGACACCAAAATGTTGATTTATAGCATGTTATATCAAGATCAGATAGCAAAGTTTGAGGAGAGGCTTGAGCTCGACATGTCTTATTTTATTCCTGGTTTAAGTAGGTTTAGAGTAAATGTATTGTCCCAAAAAAACGGTATCGAAGCCGCCATGAGGCTTATTCCAAGCAAAATTCCTTCACCTTTAGAGATTAGATTGTCTGATGCAGTATTATCCCTGACAAAACTTCCAAGGGGGCTTATACTCGTTACCGGTCCCACGGGAACGGGTAAGACTACGACTCTTGCGTCAATGCTTAATGTCATAAATATGGAGAGATATGAACATATCCTTACTATTGAAGAGCCTATAGAATATGTATACGACCATAAAAGATGTATTGTGAGACAAAGAGAAGTGGGACATAATACCCATTCTTTTGCTGAAGCTCTGAAGCACGCACTCAGACAAGATCCTGATGTGATTCTGGTTGGAGAGATGAGGGACTTGGAGACTATCTCTCTTGCATTGACTGCAGCGGAGACAGGACACCTCGTTTTCTCAACCTTGCATACCCAGGATGCACCACAGACGGTTGACAGGATAATAGATGTTTTCCCTCCTCATCAACAGCATCAAGTAAGGGCACAACTCTCTGCTACCTTAAGGGGAGTCATAAGTCAACAATTATTGCCTCGTGCTGACGGAAGAGGCAGGATAGCGGCAAGAGAGGTAATGATAGTTACTCCGGCGATCTCAAATCTTATCAGGGAAGGCAAAACCCATCAGATTTATGGTTCAATAGAGACAGGCTTAAAGTTTGGCATGCATACTTTAGAGTCATCTCTTGCTGAACTTGTAAGGGATAAGTTAATAAGGATAGAAGATGCCTTTTCAAAGGCTAATAATCCCGATCTATTAAGGCTCAAGCTTTCTGCTATGGGCATAAAAGCCCAAGCGGCTGCTATTTAAAGAGGCAAATAATATGAAAATTGATGTTTATTTAAGAGAGCTTGTAGAAAAAAATGGTTCAGATCTCCACCTAAAGGTTGGCAGACCTCCACTTATGAGAATTAATGGAGAGCTGCTTCCAACTGTACATCCTGCAATAAGTAAAAAAGAGATGGAAGAGATCTTGCTTTCAATGCTTACTGAATTACAATTAAATAAATTAGAGAAAGAAAGGGATATTGATTTCTCTTATTTAATCGAAGGTCTTGCAAGGTTTAGAGGCAACATATTCTTTCAGATGGGTAATTTAGGCGGCGTTTTTCGGTGCATACCATTTCATATTAAGACTATTGATGATCTTGGGTTGCCAAGTATTTTGAAAGAGATAGCATCCCAGAATCAAGGTTTAGTTCTGGTGACAGGTCCTACAGGATGTGGCAAGTCAACGACATTAGCTGCGATAATCCATTATATAAATGAAAGATTTAATAAGCACATAGTGACTGCTGAAGACCCTATCGAATTTGTGCACCCAGATTTGAAATGCACTATAAATCAGCGAGAGATTGGAAATGATGCCCGCACATTCACAGAGGCAGTCAAGAAAGCCATGCGGCAGGACCCCGATGTAATTTTGATAGGTGAGATGAGGGACAATGAGACCATTAATATGGCTTTGAGGGCATCTGAAACAGGCCATCTCGTATTCAGCACACTCCATACTACATATGCAAAGCAGTCAATAAATAGAATCATTGATGCATTCCCGATTGAAGACCAACAATATATAAGGGTAAGAACAGCTATGACTCTCCGTGCAGTTATAGCTCAGAAATTATTAGTTAAGTCTGATGGCGATGGAAGACTTGCGGCTATGGAGATCATGCTTAATACACCAACTATCAAGAAGCTTATCGCTGAAAATAAGCTTGATCAAATAGATCAAATGATAGCTGAATCTAAGAAACTTTATAAAATGCAGTCACTAAATCAGCATCTTTTTGATTATGTCACACAAGGCTTGATTACAAAAGAGGAGGCTCTTGCCCATAGCCAGAATCCAAATGACCTTAAGATAATGTTCAATACCCTTCTTGCCAATATTCCTGCTGGGCAAAAAGAGTCAGCAGCCCGTCCTCAATGGGCTGAAAAACCAAGATAAAATAATCAGATTTTTTATAATCTTATGAATATTGCCTATCGTTTTATAGCTGATGCAATGCTTGGCAGGCTGGCTAGATGGCTCAGGATAATGGGGTTTGATACTTTATATTTTCGGAAAATAGATGACTCTGAAATTATAAGAATCGCAAAGCAAGAGCAAAGGATAATTCTAACGAGAGATACCGAATTATCAAAATCCAAAAAGGTCAACCATGCTATTTTAATACATTCAAATCACTATCAAGAACAATTAAAAGAGATTTTGTTATTTTTAAAAAAATGTCCGTTTCAATTATCTCAATTATCTTGCAGGTGTGTAAACTGCAATGGTGAACTGGTCTTAACTGATAAAAAATTAATATTGAATGATACTCCTGAATATATATTCCTCCATAAAAACTACTTTTTAAGGTGTGCAAATTGTAGCAAAGTATTCTGGCATGGTTCTCAGAAAGAAATAATCAATAAAACAATAGAAAAGATATGTCAGGAATTGAAAAATTAAAAGAGATTGGATTAAACAATTCTTAGTCCTGATGCATATCGAATATCTCGTTGAAGAAATCTGATATTTTTAAGAACGCTCCTAAGACATCTGGGTCAAAATGTTCTGGAGTTGTCCTATTATCTCCTTCTGTAATGATTTTCAAGGCTTCTTGGTGGCTAAAGGATTTTTTGTAATGGCGTTTGCTTCTTAAAGCATCATATTGATCACAAATGATTATTATCCTGCCCTCAAGCGGTATATCATTACCTTTCAAGCCTTTTGGGTATCCTGAGCCATCCCATTTCTCATGATGACTCAGGGCTATTGATGCCGCTATCTGTAATGTTTTGTGAGCAGAGCCTGAGAGTATTTCCCCTCCGATAGTAGTATGAGTTTTCATAATTTCCCATTCATCAAAAGTTAAAGTTGTAGGCTTGAGCAATATATTATCAGGTATAGCAATCTTGCCTATATCGTGAAGCTTGCTTGCAAGTGTTAATTCTTCTATATAACCTGCTTCGAGTCCCATAGATTCAGCTATCTTATTAGTAAAAAGGCTGATTCTTGAGAAATGGGTTGCTGAATCGGTATCCCTAAATTCAGCCACAGTTGCAAGTCGTTGTATTATTTCTCTATTTAAATTCGTAAGTTCGGTTAAAGCCGTACATAATTCTTCTGTCTTGCTTCTGACAGTGGCTTCGAGCACATATTTATAATATTTCTCAGCCTGCAAAGCATTATGATGTCTTACAGCTTTCTTAATACAATTAAGCAAATACCCCGATTTGAAAGGCTTAATAACAAGGTCGAAAGCCCCTCTTTGAATCGCTTCTATAGCAGTATCAAGCTCAGCATAAGCAGTCATCAATATTACAGGGGTATCGGGGTCAACATTATGAATTTTATTCAAGAGGTCAATACCTGAAATAGCGGGCATCTTAATATCTGTTAAGACACAATTAAATTGCTGGTTTTTGAATAGTTTTAAAGCCTCAATGGGATTATTAGTTGAATATGGCTTATACCCTGAAGTCTTTAGAAGTTCGGTTACGTAATCGAGGACAAAAGGGTCATCATCAACTATAAGTATTAACAGTTCATCTTCGTTCATTTTATCACTTAAATTCTAATTGAAATAAAAAAAACTTTTTAATAATTATAACAAATATTTCTATCATATCAATGCAAGCTAAAAACCCAAATCCCGATATAGAATTTTTTAAACATCCCTAATCCAGTAGGACAGCCGTCCCAGCTGTCATGGTTCGACTCACCATGACAGTCACCCTAAGCGTTCGACTAAGCTCACGCCGAAGGCTTGTCGAAGAGTTATCTTTCAGGATAAGGTGAGACATCCTGTCCTACCAGTGCCAATGTTTTTTGATATATCCAAATCGGGATTTGGGTAATCTTTTCCCATAGCAATAATTGGTGTCAACCCTTGATACCTTTTACATATCCTCAGACAAATTCTACCTGCACTCCCCTATTCTCTTCCCGCTCATGCGATGTGTCATCTTCATCTTGTCCCGTCCCGACTGGTTGAAGGTCATATCGACCATTCCATCGAATTTATCACCTTTATAGGTCACTTTGCCTGAGCTTTCGGCTGTAGTGCCGTTCTTATCGCGGCAGTGTATGACCCAGGACACTGTATTACCGCTTGTCTTTGAACTTATTGTTTTACAGTCCTGATTTTTCTCTGGTTTCTGAGGAATGATGTCTTTCTTTGTTATGCACTGGGTATGCGTCATCGCTGGCATTTGCATTGGCATGCCCGGCATATCTATTTTTGCCGTGATTTCCCATAGTCCTTCACGCATGTCCGGCTCAGCAAAAGAGAGCGATGGGGATAAGAAAGAAATAGCAATTAATATTACAAATATCGACCTGATAAACATTTCCTTCCTCCTTTTCCAATCAAAGATATTGTCAAAAGTCTTGAAACAAAAAGATTAAAATAACTCTGGCTATCAAATACATTAATATAATTAAGGCTTACCTCCTCTCTAATATTCCCCCTTATTAAAGTGGTGTTGTTACTTTCAATCCATCCTTCGATTGCTATTAACACATTGCCAATATCCATTTTTATATCTGTATCATTAAATTTAAGAACTGACAGCCTAATAGATTCTAAAAAACCTTGCCTATTACAAATATATTTGCATTATAGCAAACTATGTTTATGAATTTATACAAAATGATTGACATTACCTTCATAAATGCCCTTTTCTTTACAATTTTACAAGTAAACTGATATTATTAAATGTTTGATGTTTGGAGAGGTGGCCGAGCTGGTCGAAGGCAGCCGCCTGCTAAGCGGTTGTGGGAGTAAAATCCCACCCAGGGTTCGAATCCCTGCCTCTCCGCCATTTCATCAATTTTGGAGATAACATTGAAAAGATATTCTGTAACGATTCTTATATTATTTTGTATTGCAATTGTTTATGGCTGTGAGAAGAAACAAGAACAGCCCCCAGCTAAGCCACAACAATTTTCACCTGTTCAAACCCCGATACAAACCCCTATGGTTAAACCCGAGGAAAAACCCCGTTCACCTCATATTGATGTTACCCCCAAAGAGCAGAGAAAGATAATCGTTCCCTCTGATACGAAAAATAGTTGGTCTTCTGTAAAACTAATATTTGAAGATAGAAACGCTAAGAAAAGATCTGAATTGATTGTCAAACTTGGATCAGAATTAGCTATCCCTGGCACCGAACTTAAGATAATCTGTAATGAATTTCTTCCTGATTTTAAAATGGAGAGGGATATTATAACCACCAAAAGTAATGAGCCTAACAATCCTGCTGTCAGGGTTTCAATATCTGAAAAAGGTAAAACTATCTTTACCGGATGGCTTTACAGTAAATATCCAGAAATCCATGGCTTTGAACATCAAAGATATGGCATTGTTCTTAAAGAAGGTATAAGAAGTTAGACAAAATGTCATACTATATGATGCTCGATAAACAGCCTAATAGCCCAAACGAAAGAAAACAATTGCTTGGAAAACTACTTGAAAATGAGGCATATCTTGACAATCTTGAGATTTCAAACATTCAAAGGAGGATTATAGAATTTCTCCTTTGCAAGAAAGGATATCACTCTGAAGATATTGAGGTTAATAAGATATTTAAAGTTAAATTGAGAGATGTTTGCTTCGATGCCTCTGCTGATATAATTATTAAGATTAAGGATAAAAATATTATTTTTGTTAAGTGTGTTACAAATTCTCTGGACTCATGGGAGAGGTATGCAATTGCCTTTTGCAGGATTGTTGATGCTCAGATTCCTTTTGCTATGATAACTGATGGAGAAACTGTTAGGCTTCTTAATACGCTGAATGGCTCTGTTACTGATGGGAAGATTGACTTAGTCCTTTCAAGGTCAGAGGTTGAAGGCATAATTCATGAGACTATATTTCAATCATTTTCTCAAGAAAGAAAAGAAATGGAAAAAAGGATAATATACGCCTTTGAAGGGATTAAATGCCCCGTGAAGAGCGATATTTAAGATATTTTCATTAGGATTCCCAGATGCTGAATTGCTCAATCAGCCTGATCCCAGCATAATAACAACAGAGCTCATTGTTCATATCATTGATGAATGAACGTTCTTTACCATCATCAAATAATACCCTTACGAAGCAGAAACCGCCTGGAAGATCGGAGTGTTTTTCTTCTATAACCTCACCATATCCCCATGAAAAATATCTACGGTGCTCAACCCTATCTCCAATTTTTAGATATAGCCTTTTGTCCATCAATGTTTAGACCTAAAAATATATATTTAGCATCTCTACCCGCTCTTTTTGAAAGATTGGATTAATATAAAAATTTTAACAAAGATTCAATTAAAAATAAAAGCCACGACCCAAATCCAGAACGGAGACTGCTCTGAGCGAACAGACAGATTTCTCGCTGCGCTCGAAATGACAACTTTCTGTCTCTGTTTTGGGTTTTGACTTTTATATTCTCATGATTTACAATAAACCCTTATATTTCAGATATTTTCAATAAGGAGGTTTTTTTTGTGTTAAACATTCAGTTGGCAGAAAGGGTAAAAAATCTACCCCCCTATTTATTTGCAACTATAGATAAGATGAAACAAGAAGCTATATCAAAGGGGGTTGATCTAATTGATTTAAGTATCGGAGACCCAGATATTCCAACTCTGCCACATATAGTTGAAGCCATGAAAAAGGCAGTGGAGAAGCCTGAACATCACCGCTATCCTTCATATGAAGGGATACTTTTATATAGGGAGGCTGTCTCACAATGGTATAAAAAGAGATTTAATGTCGCTCTGGATCCAAAGACTGAGGTATTATCTCTTATAGGTTCAAAAGAAGGCATAGGACATATACCTTTAGCATTTATTAATCCGGGTGATATTGTTCTTGTGCCATCTCCTGGCTACCCCGTTTATCCTGTAGCGACCCTTTTTGCTGGCGGTCAGTCTTTTATTATGCCGCTTATAGAAGAAAATGATTTCCTGCCCGATCTCAAATCAATCCCTTCTGATATTATGGAAAAAGCTAAATTGATGTTTATAAATTATCCTAATAACCCCACATCAGCGGTCGCAGGAAAAGATTTCTTTGCCAATGTTATTGAACTTGCTTCTGCCTTCAATATAATCATATGCCATGATGCTGCTTACTCAGAAATATACTATGATAATGAAAAACCTCTTAGCTTTCTAGAATTGGACAGAGCTAAAGAGGTAGGTATAGAATTTCATTCTCTATCGAAAACTTATAATATGACCGGCTGGAGAATTGGCTTTGCCGTCGGCAACAAAGATGTGATAGCTGGTCTTGGAAAGATAAAGACCAATCTTGACTCTGGAATATTTCAAGCAATACAGGAGGCAGGTATTACAGCATTAAACACACAAGATGAAACCCTATCTGAGATCAGAAGTATATACCAAAGTCGCAAAGACATTCTTTATGAAGGGCTTAAAAATATAGGTATTTTATCAAGAAAGCCTAAGGCGAGTTTTTATCTATGGGCTAAGGTTCCTGACGGGTTTGATTCATCAGGGTTCGTTTCTCATTTGCTTGAAAATGCTGGGGTTTTAGGAACACCGGGCGTTGGCTTTGGCGCTCCTGGTGAAGGTTACATAAGATTTGCACTTACACAGCCTGCTGAAAGAATTAGCGAGGCAGTCCAAAGGATAGGCAAAGTCCTGTAATCTTTTTGTGATAGTGCATATAGGGATAGGATCAAATTTAGGTGAAAGGGCAGATAATTGTCAAAAAGCCATAGAATTGCTCCGTGGAAAAGCCATAATTATTAGAAAAATCTCATCATTATATGAAACTGAACCTTGGGGCATTGAAGAACAACCTAAGTTTATAAATTTAGCAATTGAGGTTGAAACTACCCTCTCTCCACATGCACTTTTATCTATCTTGAAAGATATCGAGAACAAAATAGGGAGAGTCAAAACCTTAAAGTGGGGGCCGAGAACGATTGATCTCGATATCCTTTTTTATGGTGATGAGATAATTAATTTAGACGATATTCAAATACCCCATAAACTGCTTCACCAGCGAGATTTTGTTCTGCTCCCGCTTATCGAAATCGCACCTGATAAGATTCACCCAGTTCTGAAGAAAACCATCAAACAATTAATGGAGGAGTTCAAAGATGCTCAAAACATTAAACATCAAAAGCAGGACAAGAACGGAGTTCATTGATATCACCGATGATATTAATACAATAGTGAGGGAATCAGGCTTAAAAAGTGGTATTTGTTACCTTTATGTTCCACATACAACTGCAGCTATTACAATCAATGAAGGCGCTGATGCATCTGTAAAGAGAGACATACTTACAGCCCTTAATAAATTGGTTCCGCTTGCTGGGGATTATCAGCATCTCGAGGGAAATTCAGATGCACATATAAAATCATCCCTTATTGGGGTATCAACTGCTATATTAATTGAAGATTCAAGATTGGTAGTCGGGACATGGCAGTCTGTTTTCTTTTGCGAATTTGATGGCCCCAGGCACCGAAAGGTCTTTATCAAAGTGATTTAAGACAATCCTATTTGGTGCCTTTAATACCTTGATTTTTGCCTAAAGCAGCATTTGCAAGGCTGTCTGCCTCTTTATTTAAATCTCTTGGGATGTGCTTTATCGTGTATTTTTCAAATCCTTTTAGCAGTGAAATAACCTCTTTATAAAGATTCTCAAGATTAGGACTTTTGACCTTATAAATTCCCTGAATCTGTTTTGCCATCAATTCTGAGTCTGTGAAGATATCAATAATTCTAACCCCATTTTTTTCTGCTTCGTAAATGCCTCTAAGGAGGGCTTTGTATTCTGCTATATTATTCGTGGCAAGACCGATATATTCAGAAAGGGTTATCTTATGCCCTTTAATAATAAGCACTATACCTATGCCAGAATGTCCGGGGTTACCCTTTGAAGCACCATCACAATATAAAATACCTTTTTTGCCGCTCAATTATTTATTCTCCTATTTATATAAATTTGAGAATCCAAAAATCTTCTTAATCATTATCGTAATTCAAGCTATTACTTTAATCTTTATTATATAATTATAACAATCGCTGAATAATAACCTAAAAGCAGAGATAGGATTTCAATCACATTGATTATCTGTCATACGGAGCGTTCAATGAAAGCAATGGTTTTAGAGAAAATATCGAGCATTTCTGATAATCGGAAACCTTTGAGGATGGTTGAATTGCCACTCCCAGTGCTCGGAACAAAAGAAATTTTGATTAAAGTCTTAGCTTGCGGAGTATGCCATACTGAGCTTGATGAGATAGAAGGAAGGCTTTCTCCACATGAATTGCCAATCGTTTTAGGGCATCAGATTATTGGAAGGGTTGTTCACACTGGAGATGAAGTTTCAAAATTTAAGACAGGTGAAAGGGTCGGTATAGGCTGGATTCACTCTTCCTGCGGCAAGTGCATTTTTTGCACCAATGGAAAGGAAAACCTCTGCGATGATTTCAAGGCTACAGGCAAGGATATAAACGGCGGATATGCTGAATACACAAAGGTTTCTGAGGATTTTGCATTCCATATTCCAGAAATATTCTCTGATTCAGAGGCAGCCCCTTTTTTGTGTGCAGGCGCAATAGGCTATCGTTCCTTAAGGCTTTGTAACCACTTAGATGGACAAAATCTTGGACTAGTAGGATTTGGTTCGTCAGCCCATCTTGTTATACAGCTTTCGAGATTCCTCTATCCTGAATCAAAGATATTCGTTTTTGCAAGATCAGAAGCCGAAAGAAATTTTGCACAAAAACTTGGGGCTTTTTGGACAGGAGGCATTGAGGATACCCCTCCAGAAAAACTTTATTCAGCAATAGATACAACCCCTGCATGGAAACCAATCATTTATGCTATGAAGAATCTTCAAAAAAGCGGTAGACTTGTTATTAATGCAATCAGAAAAGAAGATGTTGATAAAAATGAGCTGCTTGCATTAGATTATCCTTCCCATCTCTGGCTCGAAAAAGAGATTAAGAGTGTTGCAAATGTCAGCAGAAGAGATATATCTGAGTTTATAGATTTGGCTGCTACTATTAAGCTTAAAGCAGAGGTGCAAGAATATCTTTTTGAAGATGCCAACATAGCATTGACCGAACTAAGAGAGAAGAAAATCAAGGGCGCTAAGGTTTTAATTATCAATTGAACAGTTTCAATAAATACTGTATTATAAATTATGCAATATAAACCTATAAATGTAAATAATATTCAAACTTATTCTATCAAGGAACGAAAAAGTAAGGCATCTTTAGACAGATTTTGCAAGGTTTATGCAAAAGGTGGAACTTTCAATGCTTTCATATCTTCCCTGCCTGACTTTCTTGCTGTTAGTGATTTAAGAAATATTGTTAAAGCTGTCTCTAATGCCTATAAAAACAAAAGACCTGTAATACTTGGTATGGGTGCACACCCAATCAAAGTGGGACTTTCGCCTTTAATTATAGCTCTTATGCGGAAAGGTATAATAACCGCTGTTGCGACAAATGGAGCTTCAATTATACATGACTTTGAGATTTCTTATATAGGTGAAACATCAGAAGATGTCATCAGTGAATTAACCTCTGGAAAATTTGGCATGGCAAAGGAGACAGGGCAGTTATTAAATAATTCAATTAAAGAAGGGGTTAGTAAAGGCAGGGGCATCGGGGAATCTGTTGGAGGCTTTATAGACTCATCCAACTTCTCTTACAAGGATTGGAGCATTTTTGCTGAAGGACACAGATTAGCAATCCCTATGACAGTCCATGTTGCTATCGGCACTGATATTATTCATATGCACCCTGAAGCAGACGGGGCAATAATAGGCGAAGGCAGCCTTAGAGATTTTAGGCTTTTAACTTCGGTTGTCTCAGACCTTGAAGGAGGTGTCTATATCAATCTTGGCTCTGCGGTGATACTTCCCGAAGTTTTTCTTAAGGCTCTTACGATTGCACGAAATCTGGGACATATAGTGGAAGATTTCACTACTGTTAATATGGATTTTTTTCAACACTATAGACCCCGTGAAAATGTATTAAAAAGGCCTACGATCATCAAAGGGCGAAATTACTCACTCACAGGGCATCATGAAATCATGTTCCCGCTGCTTGCGGGGATGTTGATGGAGGAGATATAGTAATGGATATAACAGTTTATCAAGAAAGATGTATTGGATGCGGCAATTGCGTTGAGATTTGTCAGGCAGTTTTTCATCTTAATGAAGAGACTGGCAAATCAGAAGTTATAGACCCCGACGCCTGTGAATATGTTGGTTGTTGCGAGGCTGCTGCTGAAAATTGTCCGGTCGAGGCAATTATAATAAAGGTTTAGGCATATCGACCTCATACCCCATATGAAAGTCTCTCAATAAGATAGACTGGAAGCCCATATCCCATCATTTTTTTTTGTGTCTTTTTTATATTATATTCAATGCGACGGAAATAGATTAATCCATTATCAAAAATACAATAGCTGGCTCTTGGATCTCTATCACGGGGCTGTCCAACACTTCCGACATTTATAAGATATCTGGATTTTTCAGACAACCGAACTTCTTCTTTATGAAGTAATAGCTCTCCAGAAGACTTCTTTTCAATTATAAAAGGTTTATGTGAATGTCCAACAAAGCATATCTTATCATCGAAATAATGAAATTGTTTGTCAACATCCCACATTATATCAATATACGACCATTCTTCAGGTTTTTTTGGGGTTGCATGAACGAGAAATATATTCTTTTCGAGGATTTCCTGTAACATTTTATATCTCTTCAGAAGGCTGATATTCTCAGCCTTCATTTGCTTTGATGTCCACTCAATGGCTATCCTTGCAAAAGAATTAAATTGGCTGATATCCGTCAATCCTATAATGGCCATATCATGATTCCCAGCAATCAATACAGAGCATAGAGAATTAAGTATGCTTGTGCACTCATCAGGGTCGGGACCATAACCAACTGAATCTCCAAGAAAAAATATCTCTTTTATGCCGAATTTTTTTATATCATTCAACACCGCATTAAGTGCTTCAAGATTAGAATGCACATCAGAAATTATCGCATAAAGCACTGGAAGCCTCCTCTTTCTCTATGCCTAATTGATGTCTTTATATAAAGACAGAATCGGCTCTCTCCTGTCAAGATAAGGGCTTATCCCAAAAAGGATTTCAAACACATTGATTATCTGTCATTTCGAACACCCAAAGGGTGTGAGAAATCTTTCTTGGAAAACAGCAGGACTTGTCCCGAATGAAGAGGTTCGGAATGACAGAATGAGGGACTCGAAATGACACTAAAGAATCGCTCAATTTAGGTTTATATTCATTATTAGTAAACAATCGCTTACATTTTGTAACTTTTAATTTTATTTTAGAACTTTCTTAACGCAAATCATCAATTAATAAATACGCTTATAAAATGTTCTATTTGAAAATCACAACACAAATTTATTTTACCCCAATTGAGCGATTCTTGCTTGATAAGACGCTTACTAAACCATGCTCGGACAGGTGAGACGGCTGTCCGAGCATTTTACCTTTTAGGACAGGCGAGACACCTGTCCTACCGGCTTTGTTATAAGAATCGCTCAATTGGGGTTTTAAAAATATTTTTTATTTTTTGTTGACAAATATTATATAATTGTTTATAATTTAACAATTAGGAGTGAACATGTTAAAAACTCTTTTTTCTTCTTCAACCAGAGCTGATGTTCTATCTCTGCTCTTAAATAATCCTGATGAGAGATTTTATATCAGACAAATAGCCGGGATGCTTAAAAAAAATCCTTCTGGAATAAAAAGGGAACTCGATAGATTAGAAGAAATGGAACTTGTAACCAGTGAGAAAGTTGCAAATTTGAAATATTTTCATGCTAATAAACAATCGGCGCTCTTTTCGGAATTAAAAAATCTTATATCTAAATCAATGGGACTTACAGGTGCTTTGAAAAATCTCTTCAAGACAAATTCGATTAGAGCGGCATTTATTTACGGTCCATATGTCGATGATGAAGATTCAGAAACTGTTGACCTATATATTATAGGTTCATCAACTCCAGCAGTATTAATAGGCTTGCAAGATATAGAAAAGAAATTCAATAAATCTATTAACTGTACATTCATTGACGATGCGGAATTCAAGCTCAGAAAAAAAACAGATGCAATTTTAAATCGGTTATTGCAAGGAAAAAGAATTAATCTTCTCGGAAGATTAAGATAATTCTAAACATTAAAAAGCAGATTAAAACAAGCTTTTTCATAGCCCTGTCTATTTAGAATGAAAAGTGATTGATGTGGTTAACTCTATAATACATATTGAATGAAGGGCATAAATCTAATTTTATAAAGAGAGGAGGTGAAAAAGATGGCAGCAACAAAAAAGGCTCCAGCTAAGAAGGCAGCTACGAAGACTACTACTAAAAAAGCGACTACGAAGAAAAAATAAGCACATTCAAGCAGAAGCTCAAAAAATAAAAAGGGAATATCTGAATATAGTTGGTTTTTTACTAAAAAATTCAGGATATTCCTTTTTTATTATGAGCTTAAAGCGCTGATGACAAGGTTATCGGTCTCAGATAAAATAGGCTCAGAGGTGATTGTGAATGAATCAGGAGTGGAAAGCAGTTTTTTGAGAAAATTAATATTTGCAGTATGACCAGCTTTTTCAAGTATAATATGCCCTTCAATAGGATATCCTGCCAATAGAAAATCACCCATTGAATCGAGTATCTTATGCCTTACAAACTCGTCAGAAAACCTAAGCCCCTCAGGATTTATAATACCATCATCCCCTATAACTATTGCGTTTTCAAGGGATCCTCCTTTTGCAAGACCGTTTTTTCTCAATCTCTCTACATCCTTTAAAAAACCGAATGTTCTTGCTGGAGCAATCTCAGTAACAAAACTTCTTTCATTGATTTCAATGGTAAGCTCCTGTTGGCTTAGCACCCTATGGTTGAACTTTATATAATATGATATGCAATATCCATTATGGGGAAGGGCTATTATCCTTGAGTGGGCATCCTCATAAACAAGTGGTCTTCTAATTTTGATGCAAGGCTTACTTTTATTTTGTTTAATTATACCAGCTTCAAGTATCATACCTGTGAGGATGGTTGCACTGCCATCCAGAATAGGTATTTCAGTCCCTTCTACATTTATGAGCAAATTATCAATACCAAGCCCGGCAATCGCTGCCAGGAGGTGTTCAATAGTTCTTACCTTGACATCATCAATCTTAATTGTTGTTGCAAAGGATGTCTCGGCAACGGTAAAGACATCTGCTTTAATTGGAAAATTTCCCTTTGACCCATAAAAAACAATACCAGTATCTACAGGAGCTGGGCTTATCACGACAGATGCATGAGTTCCTGTATGGAGACCTTTTCCTTCAAAATAAATTTCTTTAGCAATTGTTCTTTGGAGTCGCATCAGATAGATAAGAGCAATTAATATGCCAAATTCAAATATTGAATATTGAAGAAATATATATTATAAAGATGTAGATTAATTTCAAAATTGTGTAATAATTAACACACCTATTTAACTTCGCCGCCTACTACCATTTCAGGAATTCTTAGTGTAGGCATAGCATCTGATACAGGCACTCCCTGAGCATCCTTACCGCAAGTGCCAATAGAAAAACCGAGGTCAGATGCAACCATATCAATTGACATTAGAGTTTCAGGTCCGTTGCCTATAAGGGTTGCCCCCCGGACTGCATCACCAATAGTCCCATTATCAATCAAATATCCTTCTTGAACTTCGAAAACAAAATCGCCTGTTATAGTATTTACTTGCCCGCCTCCCATTTTTTTGACAAATAAACCTCTATGCACAGAACTTATTACCTCATCAGGTGCTAAATTACCTGAGGCAATATATGTATTTGTCATACGAGGCATCGGTTTATGTTCATAAGACTGCCTCCTGCCATTGCCAGTAGAAGATGTTCTATCAACCATCGCTGTATATATATCATACATATATCCCAGTAAAACCCCATCTTTAACAAGCATATTCATATTAGCAGGGCTTCCTTCGTCGTCAAAACTATAAGAACCCCTTTTTGATGGAATTGTTCCATCATCAATGACTGAAATTATAGAAGAAGCAACCTTTTGACCTAATTTACCTGAGTAAACTGAGAGACCCTGTTGGGCGAGATCTGCCTCCAGACCATGTCCTATCGCTTCGTGTATCATGGTTCCACCTGCTTTTGAAGAGATGATTACAGGCATACGACCGGCAGGAGCTCTTTTGGCTGAAAGCATCATAACTGACCTCCTGGCAGCTTTAAGAGCGATTTCCTGAAGTGAAGCTGTCTCAAACAGTTCGAATCCTATAAGCCCGCCAACAGATTCATACCCTGTCTGGATATTTTCACCGTCAAATGCTATTACCTGGACAATGCCAGTTGTATAAACCCTTTCATCCTCTGCAAAAACATCATTAGAATTAAAGATAGCGATTTTTTGAATAGAATCTCTATATATTACATTAACCTGTTTAATCTTATCATCGAATTTTCGGACATTGTCATTAGCTTCTTTTACCTGTTTTATCTTCAAGGATATAGGCACCATATCAGGCTGTTTTTTAATTGTATAGGCAGTATGCGGATATCTTTTTTTAAGATTAATCACAGAGTCTGATAAAATATCTTTTGCAATTTTACTTATAGTGTCTGCAATATTAATCAATGCATTTTCTGAAAAGTCGTTACTATATGCGAATGCAGTTAAGCCTTTATATATAAGTCTGATGCCTGCGCCAGAATCAGAGCCTATTATTACTTTTTCTATCTTATTGTCCTCGAGTTGAATGGTCGTGGTCTGCCTATTTTCGCAGAAAATATCCGCAAAATCACCCCCTTTTGATAAGGCTTTCTTTAAGATCTTTGATGCCAGTTCAGGCGATATCATCTAATCAACCTCCCATAATACCAAAATATTTGCAAAAAGTTTGTTAGCACAATTTATGAAAAGTAAATATTATTCTAACAGAAACCCTATGATTCATGCCGATAAGGTGTTAATCAATACAGTTTTTTAGTTTAAGATGACAGCAGGGATAATTAAAATGTAATATATATAATCTAAATTATTCCAATAAAATATAAAGGCTTTAATGGAAATCAAATCATATCTAAAAGAAAAAAAACAGCAGGTAGATAGATTTATTGATAATTATTTCTCTATTGCTTCAATTAAACCTGATATACTCAAAGATTCAATGGTTTATTCGCTGCAGGCAGGCGGCAAAAGAATAAGACCAATCCTTTGCATTGCAGCATATGAAGCATGTAGCAGTGAGATGTCGCAAGATATTATCCCTTTTGCATCTGCTTTGGAATTTATTCATACCTATTCATTAATCCATGATGACTTGCCTTCAATGGACAATGATGACCTTAGAAGGGGTAAGCCTACAAACCACAAGCTTTTCGGTGAAGCAATCGCAATTCTTGCAGGGGATGCCCTTTTGACAGAGGCATTTTATCTGCTCTCTACTTATCCAATTAAGGAAAGACTGAATGTTTCTCCAAGTTCAATCTTGAGAATCATATCTGAAGTCGCCCACGAGGTCGGAGCCTATGGCATGATAAGTGGGCAGGCTCAGGATATCTTATCTGAAGCCTCAGAGCCTGATGATGAAACTCTCTCATTTATACATCTTAAAAAAACAGCAGCATTCATAACTGTATCTGTTAAAATCGGGGGTATCCTTGCTGATTGCAGTTCTGATAAATTAAACAGCCTTACAAAATATGGAGAAAATATTGGGCTTGGATTTCAGATTATAGATGACATACTTGATATAGAAGGTAATACACAAGAGCTTGGGAAAACCACTGGTTCTGATAACAGAAAAAATAAAATGACCTTTCCAAGGTTATATGGTCTTGAAAGATCAAAGGAAAAAGCACAAGAAGTTATAAGAAACGCTATTGAATCTTTGAACGATTTTGATTCAAGGGCTAATCATTTAAGAGAAATCGCTTCATATCTGATTAGCAGGAAAAGTTGAAAGAAACTTAAAATGTGGTCTAAAAAATGTTGATAGAAGAAATAAGCTCTCCAGAAAAACTTAAATCCTTAAAAACTGAACAGTTAAAGAAGCTGGCTGAAGAAATGCGAGATATTATAATTCAGAGAGTCTCAATCAATGGAGGTCATCTCGCATCTAATCTTGGCGTAGTAGAGTTGACCATATCGCTACATTATGTTTTCGATTCTCCTTGGGACAAAATTATTTGGGATGTTGGACACCAATCATATCCTCATAAGTTATTGACTGGCAGATACAATGACTTTCATACTTTAAGAAAATTTGGAGGCATATCTGGTTTCCCAAGGATATCGGAGAGTCCTCACGATGCCTTTGGCACAGGGCATAGCTCCACCTCAATATCTGCTGCAGCTGGAATAATCGAGGCTCGGGATTTAAAGAAGGAAAAATTCAATGTGATTGCTGTCATAGGCGATGGGGCTCTTACATCAGGACTTGCATTTGAAGGGTTGAACTATACTGGGCATGTGAAAAAAAATCTTATAGTTATCCTGAATGATAATGAGATGTCAATTTCGCATAATGTCGGGGCTCTCTCTAATTATCTTAACAGAATTCTAACAGGCTCTTTTTTCAAAAGATTCAAAAGAGACACCAAAGCTCTAATAGAAGGGATTCCGAAGATTGGTGAGTCAGTTGCAAAGATCGCAGAGAAAGCCGAAGGGAGTATTAAGGGATTTTTTCTTCCGGGAGGATTATTCGAGGATTTGGGGTTCAATTATATTGGCCCTATTGATGGGCATGACATCTCTTTATTAATTGATACACTCAAAAATCTAAAGAGCAGTCATGAACCTGTTTTAGTTCATATCGTTACAAAAAAGGGTAAAGGATATAAATATTCTGAACTTGACCCCTGTATATATCATGGAATTGGGCCTTTTAAGGTTGAAACAGGTATAAGTGAAAACTCAAAGGAGATTTCCATCACTAATACTGAACTGACTAATGTTAATATCTCATACAGCGAATTATTTGGCAAGACACTGGCTGAACTTGCTTTGAATGATAAAAGTGTTGTTGCCATAACCGCAGCTATGAAGGAAGGGACAGGTCTATCGGTTTTTGCTGAGAAGTTCCCCGATAGGTTCTATGATGTAGGGATAGCCGAACCTCATGCTGTAACCTTTGCCGCAGGTCTTGCAAGTCAAGGGATAAAACCCGTTGTGGCTATATATTCTTCTTTTATTCAAAGGGCTTACGACCAGATTATCCATGATGTCTGTCTTCAAAAATTGCCGGTCATATTCGCAATTGATAGAGGTGGCATTGTAGGAGAAGATGGAGCAACCCATCAGGGATTATTCGATCTATCTTTTCTGAGAAACATACCTAATCTGGTAATCATGTCTCCAAAAGATGGAAATGAGATGATAGAGATGTTGAACTTTGCCCTTCAGCACAAAGGACCTATCGCTTTGAGATATCCGAGGGGCAATGTATGCTGGAAGTTTAACGCCAAACAAAGCTATAAAATCAAACTTGGCAAGGCAGAGATTATTAGTGAAGGCAACCAAGCTGCAATCATAGCTATCGGTAATGCAGTATATCCATCTTTTATGGCTGCCAAAAGACTTGCGGAGAATTCTATAGATATAACAGTTGTAAATGCTCGTTTCGTCAAACCGATAGATGAAGACTTAATTTTTTCGCTTTCAAAACAGATTAAAAGATTTATCACCGTTGAAGAAAATATGCTCGTAGGTGGTTTTGGTTCAGCAGTGCTTGAGGCAATAAGCCGTGCTGGCATATCGGATGTTTTAGTAAAAAGAATAGGGGTAGATGATGTCTTTGTTGAACATGGCTCACAACGCACCCTCAGAATGAATTTCGGGCTCGATGAAAACGGTATATATAATAATATTATCAACTTTTTAATGGATAAAAATGTTAAACTTATAAGTGATTGACCTAATGCTCTATTTATGTTAAAAAAGCTCTATGTGGGAATATACAGATAAACTAAAAGATTTTTTTCTTAATCCAAAAAATGTCGGAGAGATTGAGAACCCCGATGCAGTCGGCGAAGTCGGCAATATCGTTTGTGGCGATGCCCTAAAGTTAACCCTCCTTATTGACAAAGAAAGCGAAAGAATAACAGATGCAAAATTCCAGACTTTCGGGTGTGCCTCTGCCATTGCAAGTTCATCTGCTCTCACGGAATTGATCAAAGGTAAAACGCTTAATGAAGCATTGAATCTGACTAATAAAGATATAGCGGACTTCTTAGGCGGACTTCCAAGGGAAAAGATGCACTGCTCTGTTATGGGCAAGGAGGCTTTAGATGCTGCTATTGCCAATTATAGAGGACAACAGAAACCTGCGGAAGCCGAAGAAAAGATAATATGCAAATGTTTTGATGTCTCCGAAGAAAAAATAAGAAAAGTAGCATTAGAAAACCACCTTACAACAGTAGAGGAAATAACTGATTATACAAAGGCAGGAGGCGGCTGTGGTGCTTGCATTCCAGATATAGAAGCCTTGCTCAAAACAATCTGGTCTGTTAAGGCTATGCCAAAAGCCCCGGTAGCTCTAAAAAAACTGACTAATCTGCAAAAAATTGCGATGATCCAAGACATTATCGAAAAAGATATAAGACCAAGACTACAAGCAGACGGTGGTGATCTAGAACTGATTGATATAGAAGGCAATAAGTAACTATCTCTCTAAGGGCTTTGTGTGTCAGTTGCCCAATGTCTGATGTAACTATAAAGGCAATTGAGGATAAACTTAAAGAACTCGTCAGTTCTGATATTACAGTTGAGGCTTTATGAAAACAATCTATCTTGACAATAATGCAACCACTGCAATAGCCCCAGAGGTATATGAGGCGATGACTCCATACCTGACTCAATTGTATGGGAACCCCTCTAGTATGCACACCTTTGGAGGACAGATTCATAAAAAGATAGAAGATTCAAGAAGCATGGTTGCAAGCCTGATTGGGGCTCAACCAGAAGAGATTATATTTACAAGCTGTGGGACTGAAAGCGATAACTCTGCAATTATGAGTGCCTTGCAATTATATCCCCAAAAAAGACATATAATAACTACAAGAGTCGAGCATCCAGCAGTTTTGAGTTTATGTAAGTATCTCTCAAGAAAAGGTTACCGTATAACTTTTCTGCCTGTTGATAGTCTTGGAAGGCTTGATATGGATTTTTTTTATAAATCTATAGACAATGATACTGCAATAGTTTCTATAATGTATGCTAATAATGAAACAGGCGTCATTTTCCCAATAAGAGAGATTGGAGAGACCCTCAGAGAGAGAAAGATACTCTTTCATACCGATGCTGTTCAAGCAATCGGGAAAATCCCAATAAATCTTCGAGAACTGCCTGTTGATATGCTTGCCCTTTCAGGGCATAAGCTCCACGCCCCTAAAGGTATAGGAGTTCTTTATATAAGAAAAGGTGTTCGTTTCAGCCCTTATATTATAGGTGGACATCAGGAACATGGAAGACGTGCTGGCACTGAAAATGTAGCATCAATAATAGCTATTGGCAAAGCTTGTGAGCTTGCATCAAAATCCTTCCAGGGTGAAACCTTATATATCGCTAACCTAAGGGATAAGCTTGAGAGAGCTTTGATTGAAAGATGCCCCAATCCCCGTATTAATGGAGATGTAGGAAATCGTCTTCCCAATACTACAAATCTGAGCTTTGAATATGTCGAAGGAGAGGCTATACTTCTTAGGCTCAATGAACATGGTATTTGTGCATCTTCAGGTTCCGCATGCACTTCAGGGTCATTAGAACCAAGCCATGTTTTAAAAGCAATGGGCGTGCCTTTTACAGCAATACATGGTTCAATAAGATTTTCATTGAGCAGATATAATACTGAAGAAGATATTAACACTGTTATAGAAATAATGCCGATGGTAATTAAGACTTTAAGGGAATTATCACCTTATGGCAGAAAAAAAGATGAAAAATGCAGCACCCCATATTATCTTGAATCTTGAATCTTAAACCCAAACCATTATTTTGAAAATCTTACGCCTCTTTCTTACGCCTCTTCACCCTCCACTCGTATAAACAAAGTTTTATCTGACACTACAGGAAGTTGGTCAATTTCCCTTATCGCCTGGGTTACATCTTTTTCTTTCGCCAGATGAGTCAAAACGACGAGTGGCACTGCACCTCCTATCCTCCTGCCTTTTTGTATCACTGAGGCAATGCTAATATTGTAACTGCCTAATATTCCGGAGATTTTAGAAAGCACTCCCGGCTTATCAAGGGCAGAGAACCTGAAATAATATTTACTATCAACATCTTCCATTTTTCTAATTTTAAATTCAGCAGCCTTTTTCTGGCTTCTTACTCTTGATTTTTGACTCCTGATAATCCTTTCTCCTATGTCAACTATATCTGCTACTACAGCGCTACCCGTGGGCATATCACCAGCTCCTCTACCATAATAAAGGGTGGAGCCTACAGCATCTCCTTCCACATATATAGCATTAAAAACACCGTCAACCTTAGAGATAAGATAATCATTCGGTACCATTGTTGGGTGCACCCTCATCTCTATCTCACTATTAGCAGCCTTGAGGATTGCTAAGAGTTTTATTTTATAACCAAGCTCTATAGCAAACTCGATATCCATAGCTGTTATTTTTGTAATCCCTTCTTTATAAACATCATTATATAAAAATGGGATACCATAGGAAAGAGATGAAAGGATAGTAAGCTTATGAGCTGTATCAATTCCTTCAATATCGAATGTAGGGTCTGCTTCTGCATAACCGAGCCTTTGCGCCTCTTTTAGCGCCAGAGAAAAATCTACTTTCTCATTGGTCATTTTTGTAAGTATATAATTCGAAGTGCCATTAATTATGCCGTATATAGCAAGGATATTATTTGCTATCAGACCTTCTCTTAGAACCTTAATAATTGGTATGCCGCCAGCCACAGAGGCTTCAAATCCAACACATACCTCATTGGCATCAGCATCCGAGAGTATTTCATTGCCTGCTGTTGCAATCAAAGCCTTATTAGCCGTTATTACATGCTTTTTATTTCTGATTGCTTTAAGTATAAAATCTTTGGCAGGATGTATCCCTCCCATAAGTTCAATTACGATATCAATTTTAGGGTCATTCAAGACCTCACTTGCATCTGTAGTAAGTATGCCATCAGGTATTTTTATTCCTCTGTCCCTTGCAATGTCTAAATCAGCTATTTTAGTTAAATTGAAATCAATACCTGTTCTGTCTTTAAGTAATTGCTTATTATTTAATAATATCTTTGCGGTACCAGAACCAACGGTTCCGAAACCTATTATGCCGACTGAGATTGTATTTCTATCCAAAAAACTCACCTCTGATAATTTTTTTATATATTATGCTTTAATGAGTTAATTTCGTCAATTTGCTGCGAATCGACAAAAAACCTCATAACCAACAGGCGACTTGTCCTTTATACCATAAACGATTATCCCATCCATTCAGCGCACAATAATTCAGCCTGGCTCAAGACGGTCTGCGTCGCTTTCTCCTGTTTATCAGGAGGATAACCGTATTTGCGTAAGATTCGTTTTACCAGCGTCCTCAGTTTTGCCTTAACACCCTCTTTAACGGTCCAATCAATAGTTACATTTCTTTTCACTGTCTCCACAAGCTCACGGGCTATGGTTCGGAGGGTCTCATCCCCAAGCACCTTAACCGCACTATCATTTGTCTCAAGGGCATCGTAGAAAGCCGTAGGGGCAGGTTTAAAACCCGCCCCTACTTCAAAAACTATGAAATATCTCAGGAGATCAAGAAACCTTTGCTTATCAAATATTCCTTTGATTAATACCTCAAGCTCAGGGAGCCCCTTCGGAGCTAAATCATCTCCTGTTATCGTTCTCCACGGGAGAAACCATTCCCAGAACCAGTAGGGGCGTATTGCAATACGCCCCTACAATTTTTCGGTATGCATCTTCAATGGCTTCTTGTGGAATTGAAGGATTTATATTTGCTAAAGCTAACCTGACCCTGTTTTCTAAAAGCACATCGCTGTAGCTTATGCGCTCAGCGAATAATTCACCTGGGGCAATGTCCGGTCCATTG
Organism: Thermodesulfovibrio yellowstonii; assembly: GCA_020724365.1. Lineage (GTDB taxonomy): Bacteria > Nitrospirota > Thermodesulfovibrionia > Thermodesulfovibrionales > Dissulfurispiraceae > DYHD01. The sequence goes on from DYHD01000013.1 coordinate 29,751, forward strand.
AGGATGGAATATCCCAGTCCCTTGAACCAGTCAAGGGTTGCTTGTTCAATTATGGATTCGGTAAAAAGCATTTTGTTTCTAAATAAACTTTTTTAGTAATTTCAAGGCATTACACGATTATAAACTATAAAATTTCAATAGCGTCTAAATAAAGCTCAGGCACATCCTCCATATAAAAAAGCAATCTATTAGAATGTTTCGATCTAACTGATTTGTAGTATAATTAAATATGCACAAGAAATCATTGAAACAAACCAATCCATATCTGAAAGACCCCGAGCTCCGCGCGGCTTTAATCAATCTGTCAGTTTCATCCTCAACGGCGGTTGAAGGGGTGCTCACCAAATACCCCAAGCTTTCAAAATCCATGGTGAAGAAGTTGAAAACCGTCATTTCAGTTCACGAGTCCTCAGCGTCCTACGAATAACAGACCTGAATATCTTTTCCATCGGCTCATAGTTATGTGACATTCCTTCCTGAACTGCAAAAATATATTCTTTCTTCTTTTTCTCTGCAATTTCGCTGAAATCCAGAGGCGGCAATCCGGCTTGCAGGGCCATTAGAATAGACAGCATTCTCGCAACCCTTCCGTTACCCTCGCGGAAAGGGTGTAATGACCAATTCAGTATGAACGATGGCCAGAGCCTCTATGATCTTTTCCAGAGAGTTAAAATGGCAAGGGGTATATTTTCGAAGATTTTCTTTTTCAAACTCAGCCATTAATTTCGGAACTTGTGCAGCAGCCGCAAAATGAAAATCGCCTTTACTGACATTAACCTGACGATACTTACCAGCCCATTTATAGATATTTCCAAGCCAGACTTTATGAATTTTGCAAATATCGGCAGATTTAAAACGATACTCCTCGTCAAACATCCCGCTCAATTCCTCAAGCGTGCGTATCTGCTCCTGCTTTTCAACCTTGTCTATTTCGCGTTTGCTCTTTATGCCGAGCTTGTTTTTGAGCACGCGTCCACGGGAGCCTGGCTCAAACTGGGCTTCAGGTAAAGCTAATGTATCATAGCGAGAGGATTTTTTCATTTCTTCATCCATGCGTCTCGTCGATGAGTGAATAGAGCTTCAAATTACAGTATCCGCCGTGAGGAGGAATGAGGTTAGGTTTTGGGTTTTTGTCCATTATACTGTCTCCACAAATCTCTCCGCATCCTTTACCCTTATCTCCCCTGACAACAATTTCGGCAGTAAGGCATCACGGATAAAGGCGAGGGTGCGGGATTGCATTTCGTTATTTTTGATTGTTTTATCCATAGGAAAAACAACTTTGTTAAATCCTGATATTGCTTCAATCGGAGGAACAATAATAGAAAAATTTTGCACATCCGTTTTAGTGGCAGAGCCAAAAGCTGTCCCTTCAGCCTCATACTTTGCCCATTCCCATTGAGTTTCTTTCATAATGTAATATAAGAATCCATAATGTTGTCCTTTAATCCGTAAGGTTGCAACTCCACGTCCAATTGCACATTCCTCACCAGCAATATTTAGACTTCCTACTGGCGCACGAACACTCAAAAGGACATCTCCTTTTTGTGCAATGCGTGATGCTGAGTTACAGTAAACCCGCCTGTTTGGAAATCTAAAACCAAAATCTCGTATGCCTTGATAGAAAGGCATTCCCTCTCCAGTTTCATTATATGTTTCGCCTGGTGGAGATTGTCCCATAATAATATCACACATTTCGCCTAATGTTCCTGCCCTCCATCCCTTCGGAATCTTTCCAAGCGGCGAGTCTACGAGCTCAAGCTCGCCCTCACCTGTCAATTCTTGACACCCTCTCCCATTGGGAGAGGGAAGGGGTGAGGGTGCTTCACCTTGCAAATATTTTATTCCTTCAAAAGGATAGGTGAAGCTTGATTTAAATATAGCCCTTGCCATAGCCTCAAGCGTCTCATTCATTTTCCTGTTCAACTCAATCTTGTCATCCAGTGCGCCGAGGATATAAGCGATTTCTTCTTGTTTTTTTCTTTCCTTAGGTATGCGTAAGGGAGCTTGCGTCATCGTGGAAGCACTTGCATTTGGCTGTGCGGACTTGTCCCCAAGAACACCTCGAATATAAGACCAGAAAGTATCAGATTTCAGGTAGTACGCAATGAAACGTGAGTTGAACTCATTCTTAATCTTGAGCCTGACAAGATAAGATGCAAAAATAGCATCTGGCGGATTCTTTATATACATGCTGGCACCAGTCGAAGCACCTGTGCGGGCGATGACAATGTCGCCATCGGATAAGCGATATTTTTCCTGAGTTCCAACATCTGCTTGCACATGAGGTACAGATGTCCAGTCAATATGTCCAGAAACAATATCAGTTATTCGCAAGAATCGCGGACCAACTGGCGCGTCATTTGCCGATGCTGTGTAGCCATAGTCGATTGAACGACAGGCGTCTGCAAGCTTGCATTCAATCCATTCTTTGTTCACCATCCCCCAACCCCTTCAGATTCTCCGGATTATTTTCATCCTCCGCCCATTGCGATGGATTGTTGATGATATATTGTCGTGTGCGGTTTAATTCATCTTCATTGCGTATGATGCGTTCATAATAATTGCGCTGCCAAACAGGAAGGCTGGGTGTATTGCGGATTTCATTGATGCGTCGTGCGGAATATGTTTTGAATGCCCGAACAATTTCCGATAAACCATGTTGTTTTGTAGGGGCAGGTTTCAAACCTGCCCTGTTTGAATCCATATCGGCATCAGAATGGGCGGGTTTTAAACCCGCCCCTACATCACCTGAAAATAAAATAACAATCCCGTGAACATGATTCGGCATTATAATGAATTCATCCAATGTGACGTTACCGTAATGGTTCGGTAAATCTTCCCACGTTCTTATAACCATTTCTCCAGACTCATTTAACCTCATCTCTCCATTAACCACATCTCCAAATAAACACTCTCTACTCCATGAACATATCGTCACAAAATATGCCCCTGATTGTGAATAATCATAATCCCTCAAACGGATTGAACGTCTGTGATGTTTTTCAGGATTATAAATCATCCCCCAACCCCTTCAGATTCTCCGGATTATTTTCATCTTCTGCCCATTGCAATGGATTGTTGATAATGTATTCTTGTATGCGGTTTAATTCATCTTCATTGCGGATTATGTGTTCATAATAATTGCGCTGCCAAACAGGAAGGCTGGGTGTATTGCGGATTTCATTGATGCGTCGTGCGGAATATGTTTTGAATGCCCGAACAATTTCCGATAAACCATGTTGTTTTGTAGGGGCAGGTTTCAAACCTGCCCTGTTTGAATCCATATCGGCATCAGAATGGGCGGGTTTTAAACCCGCCCCTACATCACCTGAAAATAAAATAACAATCCCGTGAACATGATTCGGCATTATAATGAATTCATCCAATGTGACGTTACCGTAATGGTTCGGTAAATCTTCCCACGTTCTTATAACCATTTCTCCAGACTCATTTAACCTCATCTCTCCATTAACCACATCTCCAAATAAACACTCTCTACTCCATGAACATATCGTCACAAAATATGCCCCTGATTGTGAATAATCATAATCCCTCAAACGGATTGAACGTCTGTGATGTTTTTCAGGATTATAAATCATCCCCCAACCCCTTCAGATTCTCCCTTATCACTTTCTCTAATCTTGCACTTTCTGCAAACTGTTCTTCAAGCTTTGCAGTAAGCCTCTTCATCTTCTCATCAAAAGGTTCACCGTCGTCTTCTACATCTTCAGCACCAACATACCTGCCGGGTGTAAGGACATAGCCATGTGGTAGGATTCGATTCCTGACCATAAATAGAAATATCTCCTTTTCTGCCTCCATGTGCCTCGACAAACTTTTCTGACTAGACAAACATGCCGCCTGAACCGCAGCAGGGATCATATACCCTGCCTTTGTATGGTTCTATCATCTCGACGAGGATTTTTACGACTGACTGAGGAGTGTAGAACTCACCGCCGCCTTTACCTTCTGCTGATGCAAAACGTCCGAGAAAATATTCATACACACGTCCGAGGATATCCTTTGAACGGCTCTCGGCGTCGCCAAGACCAATTGTGCCGATAAGGTCTATGAGTTCGCCGAGGGTGTGTTTATCAAGGGTAAGTCTTGCATAATCTTTTGAAAGGACGCCTTTGAGCTTCGGATTCTCTTTTTCAATGGCGACCATCGCATCATCAACAAACTTTCCTATGGTTGGCTGTTTTGCATTTGCCTGAAGATAACACCAACGAGCCTCCTTTGGAATATAGAAGATATTTTCAGAAAGGTATTCGTCCCTGTCATCGATGACATTATAACGCGCCTGCTCTTCGCTTATGTAATAATCACTTGAAGGTTCAGCGGTGAGAAGTTTTAGTTGGATATATCTTTCCTCAAAGGCATCTGATATATATTTGAGAAAGATTAATCCGAGAACAACATGCTTGTATTCGGCAGGGTCCATGTGTCCGCGCATCTTGTCAGCAGCCTGCCAGAGCTTTTCCTCAAAGCCTAGATTACCACCGTTGGAGTTTTTCTTTGATTTTTTGTTCATTCCAGTAGGCTTAGAATAAGAGTTTTAGTGCCGCTGAATTTTAAATCTGCATATCAAAGTATAGCGATTATTTTAACCTCATGTTAAGCACCTTTTTTATTCCCTGACACGCCTGTTTAATCCTGTGTTCATTCTCAACAAGAGCAAACCTGACATATTCATCCCCGCCTTCTCCGAAACCAATGCCAGGCGACACAGCAATCCCAGCCTCAGCAATCAAATATTTACAAAATTCTAAAGAACCCATCTTTTTAAACTCTTCTGGAATCTCAGCCCACACAAACATTGTTCCCTTTGGTGGTTCAACATGCCAGCCTGCACGGCTAAGCCCCTTTATCAAAACATCTCTGCGAGACTCATAGACATCTCTGAATTTTGCGACACAATCTTGCGGGCCTCTGAGAGCGACTATGGCAGCAATCTGAATGGGTTGAAACATACCATAATCAAGGTAGCTTTTAATCTTTATCAAAGCTCCGACAATATCCTTATTGCCAACACAAAAGCCCACCCTCCAACCAGCCATTGAATAGCTTTTTGTCAGCGAAAAGAATTCCACTCCGATATCTTTTGCACCAGGCACCTCAAGAAAACTCGGTGCTTTATATCCATCATAAACAAGGTCTGCATAGGCAAAATCATGCAGGACTATAATATTATTTTCTTTAGCAAAATCAACCACTTTTTTGAAAAAATCAAGACCATCAACAACCATAGTGGTAGGATTGTGAGGGAAATTTATAATCAGCATCTTTGGCCTTGGCCATGTTTTTTTATATGTCTTTTCCATTTCCGCAAAAAAATCTATGCCTTTTCCAATAGGGATAGAGGTTACCTCACCACCTGCTATTATTATGCTGTAAGGGTGAATGGGATATGCAGGGGTAGGTGTCATTACCACATCTCCGGGCTGGATTGTTGCTAATGCAAGATGAGATAAGCCTTCTTTTGAGCCTATTGTTGCAACAGCCTCTAATTCTGGATCCAAGTCCACATTAAATCTTCTTTTATACCACTCACAGATCGCCATTCTTAGGTGGGTTATGCCCTTAGAAGCTGAATATCTATGATTGCGTGGATTTTTGGCAGCCTCGCATAATTTATCTATAACATGCTTGGGGGCTGGCATGTCTGGATTCCCCATGCCAAGGTCTATAATATCCTCCCCTCTTCTTCTATATTCCATCTTCAGATTATTAACTATCGCAAAGACATAAGGTGGAAGTCTCTTTATTCTCTGGAACTCAAACATTTACACTACCCCCTTCATTATCATAAATTTAATTAAAAATTATAACATTTTTATTGCCTTATTAAACTGGAAAATGCATCTGGCTTCAAGTATAATAGGCATAGTCGCCTGTCTAAAAACTCGCATGTTGTCATTGTCCGGCTTGACCGGACAATCCAGAACCTATTGAAAAGACTGGATTCCCCGATCAAGTCGGGGAATGACAGTCGAGTGAAATCATAGTTTTTAGACAAGCTCATAGTCGCTCGAAAACCATTTGTCCTGAAACAACTTTATACATAAATAAATAGCCACATTCTTTGCCTATTCCTTGATTAAGCCTTTTCATGCAAAACAGATTATGCGAATTGCGGCATTGCATAGAGATTATTTTGCCCAATACAAAAGGGGTTGAGGGTATTCACGCCTATTAAACATATTTTTCAACTGCATTTTTGGGTTAACTTGAATTATATGCCTCATGTGCATTCATAGAACTTCTGACAAGCGGGCCTGAGGCAACATAATCAAAACCTATTGAAAGGGCTATTTTCTTAAGCCTTTCAAACTCAGATGGTTTTATATACCTCTGCACAGGAATGTTATTCTTAAAAGGTCTAAGATATTGACCTATTGTGATAAAATTGCAGCCGCAATCTTTCAAATCATGTAGAGCCTCTATAACCTCATCAAATGTCTCGCCAAAACCAAGCATTATCCCTGATTTTATCTTAATATTATCAGATATTTTTGCTGCTTCGTTTAAAATTTTCAGAGATCTTTGATAATCTGCCTGAGGTCTTATAAGTGGATAAAGCCTCTTAACTGTCTCTATATTGTGATTGAACACATCTGGAACTGCGGAGAGGACGACTCTAAGAGCCTCAACATCCCCTAAAAAATCTGGGGTAAGCACCTCAATCTTAACATCAGGAAGTCTGGTTTTAATAGTTTTGATAGTATTTGCAAAATGTGAAGCCCCGCCATCATCAAGGTCGTCCCGACAGACTGAAGTGATAACGATATACTTTAGCCCCATTTCTTGTGCTGCTTGGGCTATCCTTACAGGTTCTGCATCATCTACACTCAAGGGATTCCCTGTCTTTACTGAGCAAAAAGCGCATTTGCGAGTGCATATATCACCTAAAATTAAGAAGGTTGCTGTCGGGACAGAAAAACAATAGCTCTTATTCGGACACCTCGCCTCTTCACAAACTGAAAAAAGCGAGTGCTTCCTAAGAGTATTAGTTACAGGGCGAATCCCTGACAATCGTATCTTGAACCATTCGGGCAAATTCATAGATAATAAAATACAGGAGTCTAAAGATAATATGCAATACAATAAATCTAAATAGAGCGATTCTTATAAACAATCCCAGTAGGGGCGAGGCGGTGCCTCGCCTAATTGAAAATTCAAGATTCAAAATACCAGATACTTAAAAATGCTAAAGGTAGCCGCAGATATCTACCTGTGGATTCAAAATTCAAAGTAGGACAGAGGCGTCTCGCCTGTCCTGAAAAATGACCCTTCGACAAGCTTTCGGCGTGAGCTCAGTCGAACGCTCAGGGTGATTGTCATGGTTTAGGCGTCTTATCAAGCAGGAATCGCTCAATTTAGGATAAAATTATATTGTACTAGAATTACAATGATACAATATCCTTAAAAGGTCATTAAATTGCTTTATGATTAACGAAGCAACTATAAAAATAAGAAAAATACCTAAAAAAATACTAATTATAAAGCCGAGTTCTCTTGGGGATATAATACACAGTTTGCCTTTTCTAAATGCAATAAAAGCCCATTTTGAATCCTCTGAGATTCATTGGGTGATAGCAAAAGGATTGGAAAACCTACTTGAAACACACCCGATGATCAGAAAATTAATACTTATCAACAAGGACGATTGGAAAAACCTAAGAAATGTTAAAAATACCTTTGCAGAATTATCCATGCTTTACACAGAACTCGGAAATGAATCATATGACATAGTGATAGATCTTCAAGGACTTCTTAGAAGCGGTTTTCTAACTTTTGCTACAGGAGCCCCTCTTAGAATAGGCTTTAGTGAAGCACGAGAAGGCAGTATATTTTTTTATACCCATAAAATTAAAGGGGGGAAGGAGATACATGCCGTTGACAGATATCTAAAAATAGCATCGGCTATTGGGTGCAATGTTGAAGAAGTAATATTTCCAATGCCTTTAATACATGAAACAGAAAGCATAAGGGGCTTGAAAACACTAATAAAAGAATATGCTGTGATTGTTCCAGGCGCAAGATGGAAGACAAAACAATGGTTTCCTGAAAGATTTGCCCAACTTATAAGCCTTTTAAATATCAAAAGCATTATCATAGGAAGCAAATATGATGAAATGATTTCTGACTTTATAATCTCACATTCAGACGGCAAAGCTATATCTATAGCAGGCAAGACAACTCTCAATGAACTTATCCATTTAATTCGAGGAGCAAAAATGGTCATAACAAATGACTCTGGACCTATGCATATAGCAGCAGCATGCGGCATCCCCATAATCGCTATATTCGGACCTACTAATCCAACAAGAACAGGTCCTTATGGAGGAAATCATATTATTATAAAATCAGACATCCCCTGTTCACCCTGCTACAAGAAAAAGTGTAAAAGCATGAAATGCTTAGATAGCATCTCAGTTGAACATATCTACCAAACGATGAAAAATAAGGGAGTTATTGGAGGAACAAATGAGATTAAATAAAGATATTTTAAGCCTGATCGGAAAAACCCCTCTTGTAAAAATCAATTCTTTGGTCTCACGGGATGATGCCGAGGTCTGGGCAAAGCTCGAAGGATTTAATCCATGTGGCTCCATCAAAGATAGAATTGCCCTTGCTATGATTGAAGATGCAGAAAAGCAGGGCACATTAGAGCCAGGCGGGACAATAGTGGAGCCAACAAGCGGAAATACAGGAATTGGGCTTGCAATGGTATCAGCAGTTAAAGGTTATCATTTAATATTAACTATGTCTGAAACTATGTCTCTTGAGAGGAGACAACTACTACAGGCATTAGGTGCCGAGCTTATCCTGACATCAGGAGAAAAAGGCATGATGGGTGCTGTAGAGATGGCTACAAAAATTGCTATTGAGAACCCCAAGTTCTTTATGCCTCAGCAATTTGATAATCATGCAAATCCACAGATTCACCGCACGACAACTGCTATAGAAATACTCGATGACCTTGGTGAAGTTCCGGATGCATTTATTGCCGGCGTCGGAACAGGTGGAACAATAACAGGGGTAGGCGAGGTCTTAAGAGAAAAAAAAACCGATATACTTATATTTGCAGTAGAGCCCGCAGGGTCTCCTGTATTATCTGGCGGTTTACCAGGAAAACACAAGATTGCAGGAATCGGCGCTGGTTTTTACCCCGGCATCTTGAACACAAAAATCTATGATGAGATAATTCAGGTTACAGATGAAGACGCAGCTAAAACAGCGAGACTACTTGCTAAAAAAGAAGGCTTCCTTGTCGGCATCTCATCTGGTGCTGCAATGTGGGCAGCTCAGAAAGTTGCAGAAAGACTTAAAAAAGGTAAAAAAATCGTCGTTATCTTCCCCGACAGAGGAGATAGATATCTGAGCACAGGTTTATTTCAATTCGTAAAAAATGTCTCTGAATAATAAGATGGGCGCCTCACCTGCAGTAAGATCTAACCATTTTTGGACAGCCGACCTTTGCCTGTGCTATCGTGGCAGATAAGGAATGCCGTCCTACTAAAATTTATAATGTCTATCTCAATTTCCGAAAAATAGAGATGGGACTCTACCAAAAGTTCCCTCTCCCTTGATGGGAGAGGGAGGGGGTGAGGGTGATTAGTAACCTGAAAGATTACCCCCCCCTAACTCTATTTTTCGGTCAATTTGTGGATTAATAAGAAAATTTATGAAAGTTTGGTATAATAAAAATATAAGTTTACAATCTTATAGGAGGTAATTTAATGGCTATACCAGTAGTTGATTATGATGCATGCATTGGTTGCGAATCATGCGTCGAGCTATGCCCTGAAGTGTTTGAAATGAGAGATGAAAAAGCATGGGTGATAAATCCCGATAAATGTAATACCTGTGATTGTGAGGAAGCAGTTAACGCATGTCCTGCCGAAGCCATTAAGCTCGAATAGTTCGAGAAAATCTTTTCTTATCATTTGGGGGCGGGATAAGTCCCGCCCCTACGAACATCTCCTTCAAATAATCCTTGATTTGTTATCTCACCCTGTTAGCACTAAAGTTAACCCCTGTTATGTTTG
>DYHD01000089.1 GCA_020724365.1 Thermodesulfovibrio yellowstonii
ATTCTGTGGTTTCATATCTTTCTCTCTTTTTTCATAAAACTTTTGACATTACCACATTGCTTATAACTTAAATATAACACAAAAATATCCGTTCAAACTAAAGGGATTTCTGAAAAGAAAGTGGATAGATTAATTTAAGTGGATAGAAGTTATTTAGCGAAGCCAAAAACTTGCACTTACGACGTGCAGGGGTTAAGGGTAGGGTTTATTCGGTGTAGAAGAGGGTTGTGTCGGGTTTGCGGGTGCTGAGGAATTCGAAATGGATGGTTCGCCGGAGGGCTTCCTCAAGGGAGTAGGGATGACCATAATCGTAAACTTTTACGGTCATCGGCGATGTGCTGTCGGCTATGTTATTGGAAGTTTTCTGATACGGTATTCTTTCTCATCTATTGATATAATAGTTCCTTCGATGAGATCAGACTCGATTAGAGGCAGTATGGTTAATAGAATCCGCGTGACAATATCTGGTTTGGCACAGGCAAGCCTCAACGAGACAACGCTCGGTCCATTAAGATTACTTTGAGCTATGATAGCGGAAAAATCTAAATCTTGTGTGATAATAACAGCCCTTTCGTCCTGTGCTAATTGAATTATCTCTTTATCTGAAGCAGTGGCAGGAAGCTTATCCATGATACGGAGGATATCATATCCTTTATTTTGCAAAGCCTTAACAGTAATATGAGAGATATGAATATCTGCTATAAGCTTTAATTTCATATTCACTGTTCAGCATAAGCAGGAGTAGGACGATGGAATTCTCCGGCAAGCCATGCAGCATACTCAATAGCCTGAAGAATATCTTCTTCTTCAAGTTCAGGATACGCTTTCAGAACTTCCTCATGGCTCATGCCGGAAGCCAGCAGTTTGAGAATAAATGCAACGGTAATTCTCATTCCCCTGATTGTCGGCTGGCCCATGCAGATATCCGGATTGACGGTAATACGGTCGAATAATTTAGCCATGTCAGCCCTCCTTTTAGACTTATTATATCACTCCATGTCCATTATTTTCACAATTTCTGTATGCTTTAATCGAAATCTTCTGAAAAAAGGGACAGAAAGATGTGCAAAAGGGCAGATGAAAAAAACCTGCACTTACGACGTGCAGGGGTTAAGGGGTTAGGGGAGATTTTGGGAATATTATATTTTCATGTCTCTTTGTGAGCCGTAGGCTTGTGAAGGTTTCCCTCGAATCCTCATGCTCTTACCAACTTTTTTGGAGATGATTCTATTTCATAAAATGTATATTTTAGGTTTGACCCCATTCCAGGTATATACACCCATAACCCCTCTTGATAGATGGGTAAACGTACCTCCCTTTGGCAAAGGGAGGATAGGAGGGATTTTAAATAGTCTGAAGGCGGTAGGCATTTCCTTTTATTCCCCTTAAAAGGGGGTGCAGGGGTTGTTAGAGAAGGATTCCCGACGTGCTGCACCTGCAAAAATGGCACAGGAACTGACTTTATAAACAGACTCTAATTAGTGCTTGTTTATAAATTACTATTTTCCGAAAAGTTGTCATTCCTGCGGAGGCAGGAATCCAGTATTTTTAATGGGTTCTGGATTCCGCATCAAGTGCGGAATGACGAATAGTATTAGTTTATGGACAGACACTACTTAGTGTCTTCATTCTTATGCCCCCATTAGCAACAACTTTCGGTTTCAGCTTAATCGCTTGCCAGCGGGAAGTTTATTGATTAGTAAAGTGTATATTTTAGGTTTGACCCCAATTCTTTTCATGGGAATTGCACCCCTAAAATCGGTATCGGATTGCTGGGACGTAACACCAATTTGCTTCATCAAAATATTAGGCTGTGGAAACCCCTGCCTTTAGGCATGGGGTGGTTGACCGCTTAACACCTCTTCATATATTTTCCAAAAAGGTATCACTGATATACTTGCACTTGCCATCTCCTGCTGGTTAAATGTGATAATAATGCCCCTTGGGATATTTAATTTTTCCATAGCGGTCTTTAAACCTTCTATTTCTCTTTTTCTGTTGTTTCCATCTAAGGTATATACTACTTGTACAGCTATAATGTTGCGTCCTTTTTTCATGATAAAATCGCACTCTTTCTGATCGCGATAAAAGTATATCTCCTTGTAACTATTTTTAAGGAATTCTGTAAACACCAGATTTTCAAATAGCCTTCCTTTATTTTCTGAAAACTTGAAAGAGATAGCACTTATCAAGCCATTGTCCACACAATAGCATTTTTTTTTGCCTTTAGCCTGAACCCTTAATTTATATGAAAAATTTCTCACCTCCTGAAACAAAAAACTGTCTTCGTGGATTTGGATGAATTCCTTAACTGTATTTTCATTGCTATCAACCGCTCTGGCAACGCTATTGTATGAGTAAATACATCCGATATTTGAAATGCCATAGAATGCAACCTCCTTAAAAGTTCGTATATCCCTGATTGAATTATTTGCAATACAATCCTTTAAAACTATCGTATCATAATAATTCAAGAGGATATCTCTTTTAAGCTCTGCACTTTCTGTCTTGAAAACTTCGGGGAAAGACCCATGCAAAAGCATCTCATCAACCAACCTCATTACAGATGGAGTGTTGTCAACTAATTCTTTGTATGAGGTAATGCCTTTATACTCAAGCAATTCCTTTAAAGAAAAAGGATGCACATAATCAGCAATGTATCGTCCAGACAAAAGTCTTGCGTATGTGCCAGTCAGAAGAGACGAGCTTGACCCTGTAATAAAGATTTTCTTAAATTGCTCTGAATCATAGATGCTTTTGATAAATTTTTCCCATCCTTTCACATTCTGTATCTCATCGAAAAAAAGATATCTCGGCTTAATACCACTCAATTTTTCAGCAGTTTCAATTATTGAATAAAAAGACTTAGGGTCATTCCATATTTCAGAAAAGTATGGGTCATCAAGGTTAATGTAAAGAATCTCTGTAGGTTCTATATGATCAATCAGATGGTTGATGAGCAATTTAAAGACGCTGGATTTACCGCTTCTTCTTATTCCAAGCAGGACATTGATCTCTTTGAGGGGGAGTTTATTAATCAGTGCTTGCGTGATGTGTCTTGGGACGAGCCCAGAATACTTTATGTCTCTCCAATGCTTGTTTTGTGCAAGTATTATTTTTTCCATTATTGCTAATTATAATTATTATTTATCTTATATTATACTAACTATAATTAGTATATCAAGCTTGCAAACTTTTTTATTAACAATAAAAGGCGTAGCCAAAACACAAGTTTGCCAAAGTGCGGCAAAGTAATACACTCAAAACAAAGGAGCAAACACAAATGCCGATAAAGAATTTAAGAATAAAAGAAGTTTTAGAAATAGAAGAAGACTCAGCCTTAACTGCTTTTGCTGAAACGAGGGAGAAAACTTTTATTGAGACAAAAGCCTTAAAGCACAGCGAGGTCTGGTGAGCCTTGTCCTTTGAGCTGATCTATCACCCTGAAGTTAAGGCTATTGACATTCCTCGCCTCAATGAGAAAATAAGAAACCGCATAAAAGCAGCTATAGAGTTGCGATTATTAACAGCCCCTCATGAATATGGACATCCTCTAAGAAAAACTCTTAAAAGATAGTGGAAGTTGAGAGTGGGGAATTATTCTGACACTGGGTGGGGAATAAAATTGAAACTCGACACTTCTTGGCTAAATTGCCCTCGTTCCCAACTTTAATAATCTGCTTCCATGAAGAATAGTGATGATTTCCAAATACCCTTTTTTTATCTGATATATGATTCTGTAGCTCTTATAGATCAATTCCCTAACCGAAGGATCATCAGATTCTGGAACACGTCTGCCCATCTCAGGGAAAAACTCAAGATGCTCAACCATCTCAAAAATTCTATCGTTAAGTAGTTTCGCGTAATATGGGGAGTCTGAAGCGATGAACTGACAGATTTCTCTCAGGTCATCAAGCGAATCTTTAGACCATTTTATTTTAGCCATTCTTTCATAATTTCCTTTGCTTCCTTATGTGTGTAAAACTGACCTGCTTCTAACTGCTTCTGTCCTTTCAATATTTTCTGTTTCACATAAAGAGATTCCATTATGTCCTCTAAAGTTGCGTTTTCAGGCATATCCTTAACCATTGACATAACTGATTCTTTAACAGTCGGCATCCAAACCACCTCCTTTTCTTCCTTATTTTAACATGTTATCTGTCTGTTGCGAGTAATCTTTCTTTATTAATTTAGCGGGAACGCCCTACCTGTAAAGGTGGGGATGAGAGCAATCTAATATGTCTTTCTTACTGTAAGATAATAGAATTGATAGATGGGAACACATACCTCCCTTTGGCAAAGGGAGGTTAGGAGGGATTTTAAATAGTCTGAAGTCTGAAGTCTGAAGGCGGTAGGCATTTCCTTTTATTCCCTTAATAAAGGGGGTGCAGGTTTTTTGGGTTTCAGCTTAATCGCTTGCCAGCGGGAAGTTTATTGATTAGTAAAATGTATAATTTAGGTTTGACCCCAATTCATCCATTCAAATGCACAATCAAATCCAGAAAAAGCCGCCTTTAAAATCATTCATTAAGAATTCTTGCAAATGCATTTTTATCAATTCCAGATTGTCTCAACATCTCATAGAATAACCAATTAGGGATGTCCTCACCATGCCTATGGCTGATTCTTACCCTTAAAATCGTCCCATTTGGCAGAATTTTACGCCATGTCTCGTGTTTTCGGGAACGGATCTTCTCATAACCTAATTTCTTAAGAACAGCTCTGAATTGATCATACGTGTACAAGGCCATGCTTAATCTCAATCAACATTCTTAATTCCCAGTCTGATTTACAGGAAGATATTGCTCTGATATAGGGCAAATGATGCGCCCTATTCGGACTAGCAGCATATAGCTCAACCTCATTCAAATATTCTTGTGCATAGTCTTTCATTGCCTCAATCATGTCCTCAATGGCATCTTCAGGATTGTCCATTTCTGTCACAAGGTCTAATTCAGGGCAAAAAGCGCAATATTTTTCAACGTCTAAAGCCAATAAAATAGAGAGCATCTTTTCTTGCAGCATTATTCTTGGTTCTTCCATAATCACCCCCTGCTTATAACTGAATATTCGTATTCTAACACAATCAGCCGTGCAGGTTTTAAGTGCTCAGAAACTGATGCACTTAATCCCTAACAATATCTTTGAAGACTCTTCTTCGGATTCCTTTGTGCATTTTAAAAGCTTTTCTTTATGTTTAAATATCTCAAGAAAAATAAAGTTTGGCGAATAAAATTCATATGCTTCGTCGAATAACAAGTCTCTATATTTAGAGTTTTTGGACAGAAACGCAGAAAATAGAATGTTAGCATCAATTACAACTTTCATTATGCATTCTACTCAAGAATCTTTTCTTATTTGCTTGCCACCATTTGCTTTTTATCTCATCACCCCTGTGCCCAGCGACATAGATTTTAGAATTCTTTTTAATCATAAAATACCATTAAGTTTCTCAATTTGATCCAAAATATCTCTTAAAATTATGACTGTTTCTCTTTTAGACATATACTACTTCTTCCAAAATATATGGTCTTAATCTCTCTTTAATGGCGCCTTTCATTATTAAATCTACTTTCAAATTCAACAGGTGTCACCTTTCACATTATTTTCACTAAAACCCCCTTAAATTTCTCAC
>DYHD01000014.1 GCA_020724365.1 Thermodesulfovibrio yellowstonii
AATAGTATCTGTGTATAAAGTCCGTATTTGTCATTGTTCGGCTTGACCGGACAATACAGACGCCGTCTCCCGTATCGAATACGGGACAGGCTCTGCGAAAACAGGGAACTATATCAAAACACTGGATTCCCCGATCAAGCATGCCCTCGAAGGTCGTAATCGGGGGTCGGGGAATGACGAATAACTTAATTCTTAGTTTATACACAGACACTAAATAGTATTCTAGGTTATTTATTTCAAGAGTTCCCAATCACCGTTTTTAACTATAACCATCTCAAATGCGGTTCTATCTAACCCGCAATGCTCAGATGGAGACATATTGAATATTCCTCCCGTTCCAGGCCAATTCTTAATCTCGTTTTCGATATAATCCCTTATTTTCTTTTTATCAGGACCTACTTTTCTTAATGCCTCGACAACCATCATTAAGGAGTCATGTGCATGACCACCAAATGTTCCCGGCTCACTCCTAAATCTTGCTTCATAATCCAGTGTAAATTTCTTCAATATAGCCTTCTGAGGATGCTTATCGGGAAGCTTGTCCCAGACAACTATCCTGCCTAATGGTGCAATAATACCCTCAGATGCCTTTCCAGCAAGCTCAATATTTCTCTTACTACCCCAGCCATGACTTTGATAAAGAGGAACGCCCATTTTCAATGCATGCCAGTTTTTTGTAACGATAACCTGTCCCGGTCCGACAGACCAATTGATGATAGCTTGAGCACCTGCCGCTTTAATCTTTGTGAGCTGAGTGGTCATATCAGTATCTTTAGGTCCATATCTTTCATCTGCAACGATAGTTATCCCAAACTTTGAAGTCATATCATGGAGTGCCTTTCTTCCAGCATCTCCGTAACCTGTAGTTATTGTTAAAATGCCAATTCTTGTTATACCTTGCTTTTTCAAATAAAAATAAAGTGCCTCTACAACGCTAAAATCATATTGTGCAACTTTAAAAATCCAATACCTTTCTGTAACAGGCTGTGTAATTGAAGCCCCAGTAGCGCAAGATATCATGGTTGTCTTAGCATTATTCATTATTGGTATGATAGCCATTGATTCACCTGTAGTGGAAGGTCCTATTATGGCAAGGACATTATCTTTTTCTAAAAGCTTTTTTGCAGCAAGAACTGCGTGTGTCTCGTCACTTTTTGAGTCTTCGATAATTACCTCAAGTGGATGACCATTAATCCCGCCAGCTTTATTTATCTGTTCTTGAAGCATAATCACTGCATTTTTCTCGGGTTCACCAAGGAAAGATGCAGCCCCTGTTACAGAAAAAATAGCCCCGATCTTGTAAGGTTCTTTTGCATTAACAGGTTTAAAAAAAATGCATATTAATGAAAAGATAACTAAAAAACTAAAGAAAGCCCGTAATGTAATTTTCATAAATTACTCCTATAAATATTTATTTTATTATTTCCCAGTCTCCGTTTTTAACAATTACCATTTCAAAGGAATCTTTGTCCAAACCGCAGTGATCCTTTGGAGACATATTGAAGATACCTCCTGTGCCAGTCCAATTTCTTATGTTGTTCTCAATATAATCCCTAATCTTCTTCTTGTCGGGACCAACCTTTTTAAGGGCATCAACGACCATCATAAGCGAATCATGAGCATAACCGCCAAAGGCGCCTGGTTCGCTCTTAAATCTTGCTTCATAATCAAGGGTATATTTTTTAAGCAATGCCTTTTGGGGATGTTTATCTGATAATTTATCCCATACAACGAGTCTGCTTAAAGGCGAAATTACGCCTTCTGATGCCTTGCCTGCCAATTCAATATTCTTTTTACTGCCCCATCCATGACTTTGAAGAAGGGGAATATTCATTTTAAGGGCATGCCAGTTTTTTGTTACTATAACCTGACCAGGTCCAACTGACCAGTTGATAACAGCCTGTGCTCCTGCTGCCTTAATTTTGGCAAGCTGTGTAGTCATATCTGAATCTTTAGGTCCATACCTCTCATCTGCAACTACGGTAATCCCATATTTAGGGGCTAATTCTAAGAGCGATTTCCTCCCTGAATCGCCAAACCCTGTTGAAATAGTTAAAATCCCAGCTTTCAATAATCCATGTTTTTTCATGTATATGAAAATAGCCTCTACAGCGCTAAAATCATACTGAGCCGTTTTGAATATCCAGTATCTTTCCTCAACAGGCTGCGTAATACCTGCGCCAGCAGCGCATGATATCATAGGTATCTTTGCAGTGGTTACAATCGGGATAAGAGCCATGGATTCTCCTGTTGTGGAGGGTCCAATAATAGCAATTACATTGTCCTTTTCAATGAGCTTTTTTGCAGCAAGAACTGCGTGTGTCTCATCACTTTTTGAGTCTTCAATAATCACCTCAATCGGATGTCCATTAATGCCCCCTGCTTTATTGATTTGTTCTTGAAGCATCAATACAGTGTTTTTTTCGGGTTCGCCAAGAAAAGAAGCAGCCCCTGTTACTGAAAAAATAGCCCCGATCTTGTAAGGCTGTTTGGCATAAGATAAGGTTGTGCTTATACACAACGATATGCAAGCAACTACCGCGATTAAAATAATCATCTTAGCGTCTCTCATTTAATCCTCCTATAATTAATTTTGGGTTATGGCTAAAGCGAATAAACATCTTCACCTGTTAATATCCTAATGCCTTCATTTTTAAGTACATCTATAGCTTTGTTTGTCTCATCAAAGCGAAAAACTACTATGGCATTTTCAGTGCTTTTCTCGACGAATGCATACATATATTCAACATTAATATCCTTATCCTTAATATTACTCAAAATTCTTGCCAGCCCGCCTGGTTTGTCTGGAACTGCAATTGCAACAACCTCTGTCTTTGAGACAGTAAATCCACTGTCTTTTAAAACCTTTATCGCCTTATCAGTATTTTTTACTATCAGCCTTAATATCCCAAAATCCCCTGCTTCCGCAAGGTATAAAGCCCTGATATTAATATCAGCATCAGCAAGCACCTGAGTTACCTCAGCAAGCCTACCCGACCTATTCTCCACGAAGACTGAAATCTGTTCTACTTTCATATTATCTCCTGATAAATTCGATAATTATTTTAAATGGTTAAAAATATCACAAAAGCAACAAGAAAACAAGAAAAAATTCTATTCATTAAAAAGCTTTTTCAATTTTTGTTCCCATCTCCACGCACTTTCTATTATAATTTCAAGTTCATCAAATTGAGGGTTCCACCCAAGAACTCTCCTTATCTTTGAGCTATCAGCAACTAAAAGAGGTGGATCTCCCTGTCTTCTGAGAACTTCTTCTACTGAAAAATCTTTTTTTGTAACCTTTTTAACCCTATCAATAACATCTTTGACAGAATATCCACAACTATAGCCACAATTGAATATATTATTCTGTCCGCCATCAAAGAGATATTGCAAGGCAAGTATATGAGCATTTGAGAGATCATCTACATGGATATAATCCCTTATGCAGGTGCCGTCAGGTGTATTATAATCTGTTCCATATATCTGCATTTTAGAGAATTGTCCTATGGCGGTTTTCAAAGCTCTCGTTATTAAGTGAGTTGGATCTTTATATGCCTGACCGATTCTGCATTCATTATCAGCGCCTGCAACATTGAAATATCTCAGAGATATATATCGGAAGTCGGAATTCGCATTTGAGAGATCCCTTAAGATAATCTCGTTCATCATCTTTGAAGAACCATAGGGATTTATAGGGAGCATTGGATCGTCTTCAGTTACAGGGATTTTATCGGGTATTCCATAGACAGCGGCAGTAGAAGAAAAAACAAAGGTGTTCACTTTATGCTTTATCATAGCATTTAAAAGATTGATAGTATTGGATGTGTTATTATTGTAATACTTTAACGGATTTATGACGCTTTCATTGACTACAATTGATGCTGCAAAGTGCATAACTGCATGAGGTTTGAAGCTTTCAATAACGGTTTCCAATCTTTTGATATCACTAAGGTCGCCCTCAAAAAGCTCTCCATATAAAAGCGCCCATCTATTGCCCGATGAGAGATTATCATATACAGCTACATCATATTTCTTTTCTCCCAGAGCCTTTACAACATGACTTCCTATATACCCAGCACCGCCAGTTACAAGTATTTTCATTATTGCCTCATAATTCTAAAAAATAAAAGCTAAAGATTTTTTTCGTATATCCTAAATCTCTTATATAGCTTTGCTTCACTTACTTCTACGATTCTTATAGTTGGGATGTTATCTTCGAGTATCCAGGAGTATTCAATCTTTTTATATTTTGTCCCTTTTAGATTTTTGAATATATCCCTTAAAAGCAGAGCATCTATCCCCTTATTTCTATATTCTCTGCTTATTCCAAACAGAAGCAATCTCAAGGATGTAATCTTTCTTGAATAATAAATTGCTTTTATAAGGCTGAGCGGATTAAGACTGCCTTTCATTTTATTAAGGATAAGATTATAATCAGGGATAGCACCAAGAAACCCGACTGGCTTATCGCCATCAAATGCTAATATCGTGAACTCTGGCACTATAACCCTTTTGAGCTTCTTAGAAGAGTATAAAAGCTCTCCTTCAGTCAAGGGAATAAAGCCCCAATTAGTTTGCCATGCAGAATTATAGACTTCCCTGAAAAAAAACATATCTGAATAGAACTTTTTATCATTAATTATCCGCGTTTTGATACCTTTTTTCTCTGCTATAGCGGCAATTCTATAGACTTTATCCGGTATTTCATTAGGAATATCCTGCAGAAAAGCATAAAGGTCTTTTGCTTTTTTCATCCCATAACTTTCCATCATATCATTGTAATACGGTGGGTTATAAGGAGTCATTATCATAGGCGGTGTATCAAAACCTTCCAAGAGAAACCCGCATTCTTCATTAGTTGAGAAGTTCATCGGTCCACGGATAGCTTTTAAATTTCGTTTTCTTGAAATAGAGCAAACTGTATCAAGCATATTCGATGAAACATTTTGGTCATTTATACACTCAAAAAAACCAAAGAAACCGACATCCTCTTTGTGAAAATCAATATGCCTATAATTTATGATAGATGCAACCCTGCCTGCAGGTTTGCCATCTTTATATGCAATGAAAAATCTTACTTCAGCATGCTTGAAAAATGGGTTTGCTGATGAAAAATGGATAATCTGCTCTCTTATAAGTTGAGGTGAGTATAAACTATCGTTTGAATATATGAAAAGAGGAATCTTTATAAAATCGTGAAGTTCTTTTTTTGTCCTGGCTTCAATTATTTTTATAGCTTTCTCTGGTAGCATATTATGATAGAAGGGTTGAAGGAATCATGTAACAAAAGAATAGCTATTTTTTGAATTGGAACATACATTTGAAAAATGAATGTTGAATGAAAGGCAACTGTTAAATAATGTCTTCATATTCTCATAGATTTCCTGATATGAAATATACCCGAGGGTTGAATTATATCAAACCGATCAATTTGCCAACTTTTTTAAATGCCTCAAGCACTCTATCAAGATGTTCATCTGTATGGGTAGCCATATAGCTGGTTCTAATTAAGGCTTTTCCCGGGGGGACTGCAGGTGATACGGCTACATTTGCGAAGATGCATTCTTCCTGCAGCATCATTACCATTTTGAAAGCCACCTCATCATCTCCAACAAGAATAGGCACTATAGGGGTCTGGGTATTGCCTATATCAAAACCTGCATCTCTTAAGCCTTTCATCATTCTATTTGTATTTTTCCAAAGCATCTCGATTCTTTCGGGTTCACTTTCGATTATATCAATTGCAGCACTCACTGCTGCTACAGAAGCAGGCGGAGGGCTTGCACTAAAAATCAATGATCTCGCAAAATGTTTTACATATTGAATAACATCCTTGTCTCCAGCAACAAAACCTCCTATTGAGGCAAGAGACTTGCTATAAGTGCCCATTATAAGGTCAACCTGATTTTCTAAATCAAAGTATTCTGCTGTGCCTCTACCTGTTATACCTAAAACACCTATGCCATGGGCATCGTCTATCATTAGCCGTGCATTATATTTCCTATTTAATCTTATAACATCTGGAAGATTTACTATATCGCCTTCCATGCTGAAAACGCCATCAACAACGATTAGCTTGCCTCTGCCATTATTTTCAACGAGGATTCTTTCGAGGTCAGCCATATCATTATGTTTAAATCTCTTAACCTCGCCAAATGCTAATCTGCAGCCATCAATTATGCTAGCATGATCCATCTTGTCAATAATTACTATATCATCCTTTCCGACAAGAGCTGAGATTACCCCGAGATTAACCTGAAAGCCTGTTGAGAAGACAAGCGCAGCCTCTTTTCTCATGAAATGTGCAAGCTTCTCCTCAAGCTGCACATGAATGTCAAGGGTGCCATTTAGAAATCTTGAGCCAGCACAACCAGTTCCATATTTTCTAACAGCTTCTATTGCAGCCTCTTTTACTTTTGGATGATTAGTGAGTCCAAGATAATTATTAGAACCCACCATGATCATCTTTTTGCCGCCCATGATAACTTCTGGATCCTGTGCGCTCTCTATCATCCTAAAGAAAGGGTAAACTCCCCTTTTTATTAATTCTGATGCAGCAGTGAATCTATGACACTTATCAAACAAATCAGTATTTACTTTTATAGCCATTTGTGAATCCTGTACCAATTTGCTGTCCACTTCGCTCCCTCCTTGAATTTTACCTTAGGAGCAAAATTTATCATTGTAGCTATCTTTGTTGAATCACATGTCCAATTTTTGAATCTAATCTCTCTCAATTTATCATTGTTTATAATGTTCACTTTTTTCATCCTTTTCAGCATAGCCCCTAATAGTGGAACTATAAAATCTGGAATAGCAATCTTTAAGGGCTCTTTCTCAATAGCGTCTGCGATGGCATCAATGATGTCATCAGAGGTATAGATAAAGCCGTCTGAGATAAAAAATATCTCACCTTCAGCCTCTTTGCAAAGTGTCGAGCTTATTATACCATTAACCAAATCTTCAACATATATAAAAGAATATAGGGATTTCCCCCAATATGGCACAAAACCAGCATTTACCATTTTAAAAAGCATGAGAAGATCTCTGTCCTTTGGCCCATAAACTGCTGGTGGTCTGATAATAGTGATTGGAATTTGATTTCTATAGCTATATACAAGCCTTTCACCATTGTATTTTGACTTGCCATAATCAGACACCGGCATAGGTTCGCAATCTTCCTTGAGCGGACAACCATTGCGACTCGGTCCTGTAGCAGCAAGACTACTTAAATAAAAAAACCTCTTTATTGAGTGTGATTTTGCAAGCACAGCTTTTAATAAAGTTTCTGTGCCTAATACATTAACAGTATTAAACTCAGCCTGAGTTCTTGCCTTTGTTAAGCCTGCTATATGAAAGACATAATCGCAATTCTCTACCGCCTCATAAAGAGATTCAGACTTACAGCAATCGCCTTCTACTAAACCTACATTTAATCCCTCAATATATCTGAGAGATGAAGAACTTCTCGTAAGACAATTAACATCGAAACCTTCTTTCAAAAGCGATTCGACTAAATGGCTACCAATAAAACCGGTTGCTCCTGTTACAAATGCCCTCATAAAACCAATCTATTGTAAAGAATGAAGAATATTTTTTTCAAGATAGTAAAGCCTTTTTAACCTTAACTTTCAGACCTCTAACTTCCTCAACGACGACCTTTTCATCTTTATGAATAACTACATCGGAATACGCAATCCAGTATTCACCGTGGATGAAAACCATGCCTTCATTAGGGGTTATATCAGTCTTTGCAACCCCTTCAAGTCCAATAAGTCCTTCCTGCCCCGTAACAGGTTTTCTTTTATATGCCCTATATGCAAGCCTGAAGGTTATTGCAAAAAATAAGGCTGTAACTAATGCTGATGGTATGACTACAGCTAAAGATAATCTCATAAAGGGTAAAGGCGAGTCATAAAGCATTAAAGAGCCTAAAACCAAAGAGAATATGCCTCCAATGGTCAGCATACCATAAGACATAACCTTAACCTCGAGAATAAAAAGTATAATACCTATTAAAATAAGAAGAAGCCCTGCATAGTTTACAGGTAGAGTCTGAAAGGCATAGAAAGCAAGTATAAGACATATACCCCCTATAACGCCTGGAAATATGGCGCCAGGATTTGTCAACTCAAAGAATATGCCATAAAAACCTATAAGCATAAGAAGATATGCCACATTAGGGTCGCTAATAAAATTAAGAATCCTATGTCTTATTCCCATTTCATCTTTGGTGATTATGACATTAGAAGTATTGATGACTTTTTCTATATTTGCAACCCTCACCTTTTTGCCATTTATCTTGTTCAATAAATCTTGAATATTATCAGCAATAAGATCAATCACATTATTTTTTAAAGCCTCAGTCTCTGTAGCTGATACGCTCTTTCTTACTGCATCTTCTGCCCATTTTGCATTTCTGCCATGATGTTCAGCGATAGATTTAATGAAGGCAACTGCATCATTCACCGCCTTTTCTGCAGCAGCATTATCCATTCTCTCCCCGATCGCGACTGGATGGGCAGCGCCAATATTAGTCCCAGGAGCCATAGCTGCAATATTAGCTGCCATAGTTATAAAAACTCCTGCTGATGCAGCCCTTGAACCGCTTGGAGCGACATAAACCACAATAGGGACTTCACTGCCTTTTATATCCTTAACTATGCTTCTCATAGATGTATCAAGTCCGCCGGGTGTGTCGAGTTCGATAATCAAGACCTCAGCTTTTTTTTCAGAGGCTTTTTTTATTGATTTTGAGATATATTCTGCAGCAACAGGGTTAATTACACCATCAAGGGTTATAATCATTACATCTTTTTTTTCAGAGGCATTTGGGGAATTAGATTTTTTCTCTGTTGCACCTATCAAGAGAGGAATCAAGATAAGAATCAGGTATAATATAAGGCTAAAAAGTTTTTTAATGCTCATGTAAAAATTATAACATAAAGGGTAAGGATATTAGGCAACTTCAAGCATAAAATGAAAATAGATATAGAGGCATACAAAATGTCTAACCTCTTTCCCCAAAAATAGCCGTTCCTATCCTCACCATTGTCGCTCCTTCTTCTATCGCAATCTCAAAATCCCCCGACATGCCCATCGAAAGCTCAGGGAGATGGAATCCTATCTTTTCGCATTCATTTCTGATCTCCCTTAATCTTTTGAAGTATGGGCGGGCACTTTCAGGATTATCAAAAAAAGGTGGCATTGTCATAAGACCTTCAAGGGATAGGTTCTTTAATTCTCTTATCTTATAAAGTAATTGTATTAGCTTATCTTCTGAGATACCATGTTTTGTTTCTTCTTCGGATAGTTTAACCTGAACAAGAATTCTTTGTATTTTGTCTATTTTTTCAGCATGTTTATTTATTTCTTCAGCGAGCTCGATTGAGTCAACCGTATGAATCAAATCGAATAATTGAACAGCATATTTTACTTTGTTTTTCTGAAGGTATCCTATCAAATGCCACTCTATATTTGAGTTTTGAGTCTTCAATTTTAAATCTTGAATCTTTTTCTGGGACTCCTGCACCCTATTTTCCCCAAATATCCTGAGTCCTATCTCAATAGCCTCATAAATGGTATTTACACCAATAGTCTTGGTAACAGCAACAAGCTTAATATCTTCAGGCTCCCTTCCAACTCGCATTGCTGCATAGCTTATTTTCTTGAATATTTTTGATGTATTTTCTAAAAGCATTGTAATTTATAGTAGTAATAATGAAAAATAAATTCAAGAGTCATTATGTTAATATTAAATATATCATTATGAAAAAATTTCTTCTAAGTCTCTCCATCAACACAAAATTGATAATAATGATGCTTTTTATGAGCTTCATCCTTATCTTTATCCTGCTTATTTTTTATAATCGTTCTGAACAAAGGATCTTTTCTGAGATTGAAAAACAGACTGCAGAACTTACAAAAGCCATACAAATTGGCGTTGAAGAAGTTACCGCAACTGGCACTACCGACGAGGCAAGATTGAGCAATTATCTTAAACAGTTGGATGCAAAAGGGATTAAGGAGATATCAATTATCAGCAATGAAGATCAGATAATAGCAAGCACTATACCCTCAAGAATTGGCGAGCATATAACCCGTAAAAAAAAGGAATTAATAATTAAAGCAGAGCTTGGAGACCCAGTCTCTGATGAAGGCAGAACCTACAATATCATTTTCCCTGTCATTTCAGGCGGGACTAAGTATGCTTATATTCATCATGGTTACATTCACCTTAAGATAAATAAAGATGATTTTTCTGATCTCTTGAAGGCAGCTACTGTTGAAAAAATAGTGGTTACAATTGTTGTTTTTGGAATTGGCATTATTATGACGCTTATTTTTTCAAAACATTATACTCGCCCTATTCACGATGTTGTAGAGGCAGCAATGAAAGTAGCAAACGGCGATCTGAACCAAAACCTTCCTATAAAAAGTTCAGACGAGATAGGACAATTGTCAAAAAGTTTTAACCATATGGTTAACAAATTAAGGGAAAACAGAATGATTGAGGAAAGATTAAGAGAAGTGGAGCATCTTTCTGCTGTTGGGCAGTTGTCCAGAAACATGGCTCATGAGATCAGAAACCCTCTAAATTTCATTAATTTAAGCATTGATTATATAAATGGCAAGTATATGCCCGAAGATATAAAAGATAAGGAAAGGTTTAATACCCTTATAAGCGGAATAAAAATAGAAATACAAAGACTTAATATGCTCGTCAACGAGTTTTTAAACTATAGCAAACCTATCAGAATGAATAAGAGGCACATTAGATTTAACGAAATTATTGATGAGCTACTTTCTATTGTGCAAGCAAAGGCTGAGGCGGAAAGGATTAAAATTATAAATGAAGGTCGGACTGATTTTGAGTTAATAATTGATCCTGAACTTATTAAATCTTGCATCTTAAATCTTTTTACCAATGCCTTCCATGCAATGCAAAGCATCGAAAGGGAACATTACTTAAGAATTAAAACAGACATGATAAATAATGAATTTATCCTGACAATAACTGATAATGGAGAGGGAGTTTCCTCTGAAAATATCTCTAAAATATTTGAACCATTCTTTTCAACTAAAAAAGAAGGGCTTGGACTGGGCTTGCCATTTACAAAAAGGGTTATAGAAGAACATGGCGGAAGAGTTGAATTCAAGAGCATAAAGAATGAAGGTAGCGAGGTCAAAATTATTCTTCCATATATTTCTGAAAATAAGTAATATATACAATGCTTATTTTTAAGGTTTCAAAAATGAAAATACCTAAGTAGGACAGGCGTCTCGCCTGTCAGAAGATTTAATCACTTTAGTCCAGCTGAGACGACTGTTTTACGATATAAAAGATAAAGATTTATTAATTCCAGTAGGACAGGCGTCTCGCCTGTCAAAAAGAGGAGATAAGCAAAACATACACAACATATTGTAAATCAATAGTTTTTAACATTTTTACTTAAAAACTTTTGATAATATGGTTCATACATTAAGGAGTTATTATGGCAGTTGTAGTTGTAATTGATGATGAATACCGTCAGGTTGAGATTATAAGAACAATATTGGAAGAAGAAGGTCATGAGGTGCATACTGCCTCATCTGGAGAAGAAGGACTGAAATTAATTAATCAATTTAACCCAGACATTGTTCTTTCAGACCTGAAAATGGGTGGTATAAGCGGGGTGGAACTTTTAGATGCCTTGCCTGATATGGCCTTAAAACCTGCATTTATTATAATGACCGCATACGGGACTATTTCATCTGCTGTGGAAGCTATGAAAAAAGGAGCTGTTGATTATCTTACAAAGCCGCTTGATAAGGATGTAATTGTGCACAAGGTAAGAGAATCCGCTGAGAAGATCAATTTGCAAAAAGAGAACAAATGGCTCCGTTACGAACTTTATGATAAATTTAAGATAGAAGGGATCGTGAGTAGTTCAAAGAAAATGGAGGAAACACTTGAAATAGTCAAAAAAGTGACTCCTACATCCGTTACTGTTCTAATATATGGAGAAAGCGGAACTGGCAAGGAATTGATTGCAAGAGCGATACATTACAACAGCACAAGACGCACAGGACCTTTCACTGTGATAAATTGTGCTGCTATTCCTGATAATCTTATCGAAAGTGAGCTTTTCGGATTCGAACCAGGCGCTTTTACTGGAGCAACTCATCGTAAGATAGGGCTTTTTGAAGCTTCTGATAAAGGAACTCTTTTCCTTGATGAGATAGGAGACCTGCCGCTGCTTACACAAACTAAGATATTGAGGATTCTTCAGGACAAAGAAATCAGAAGACTTGGTGGAAAAAATAGTATCAAAGTGGATGTAAGAATTATCGCAGCTACAAATAAACTGCTCGAAAAGGAGGTATCAACAGGAAGGTTCAGAGAGGATCTCTTTTATAGACTTAAAGTAGTTACTATAGAACTCCCTCCCCTTAGAGAAAGAAAAGAAGACATCCCTGCCCTTGTTAAATTTTTTATTGATAAATATAATCAAGAGTTTGGCAAGAGAATAAAAGATGCGAGCGAAGCCGCAAAGAAAGAGCTAACCGACTATCTCTGGCCTGGCAATATAAGGCAGCTTGAATCAGTCATAGAGAGGGCTGTCTTAATGTGTGATAAGGACATTATAAATATAAATGATATAAAGAGCGAACTCAGACTCCCCCAAGAAGAAGGCATTCTGGATATCAATATACCAGATAGTGGAATCAATTTTGAAGAACTCGAAAAGACATTAATAAAAAAAGCTATGATTAAGTCCAATAATATTGCAACAAATGCAGCTAAACTGCTTGGAATGAGCTATAAAACATTCTGGTACAGACTTGAAAAGTTCGGACTTAAGGGGAATTCCTCAAAAGGGGATATATATCCTTAAAAAAGGATTTATTCTTTTTTATATTGAGACTAGTTCTATCACCAATGGACATTTCCATATAAGAGTATTTAATGAACTACCCTGTGGCAAGACCGCAGAGAATTATCAAGTTAAAGCCAATCCATAACAATTTGTTCTTATACCCAAATCCCGAATAGATATATATCAAAAAACATTAGCATTGGTAGGACAGGGTAAAGCAACAACTCCCTAACCCCCTTGACAAGCCTTCGGCGTGAGCTCGGTCGAACTCTCAGGGTGACTGTCATGGTGAGCCCTTCGATAGACTCAGGACAAGCTTGTTGAACCATGATATATGGGACAGCTATCCTGTTAGATTAGGGATGTTTAAAAAAATTCTATATCAGGATTTGAATATAATAGGAAATGGCATTATACTTGCAAATTTAGAAAGGCTAAAAATAGGGTAAATTTTAATAAACTAAGAAAGGAGGTGATTAATTGATGAAGAGGTATTTAGCATTAATAGTTGCAATACTTTTTGTTTTTGCAGTTTCTTCTGTAGCAATAGCCGTAGAAAAACCTGCAGCAAAGCCAGCTGACCCAGCAGCTCCTGCAGACAAGCCGAAAGCAGATGAAAAAAAGGCTGAAAAGCCAAAGGTAAAGCAGGTGACAGGAGAAGTTGCCGCGGTTGACGCAGCAGCAAAATCTATCACTGTGAAAGGCAAAAAGGCTGATGTGACACTGACAGCAGATCCTAAGCTTCTAGCCGATGTAAAGGTTGGTGATAAGGTTACTGCAAAATTCACAATTCAGGATGGAAAGAAAGTTGCAAAAAGCATAAAGAAGGCAGAAACTAAAGCTGATAAGCCAAAAGCTGATGTAAAACCAGCTGAAAAGCCAGCAAAGCCAGCTGAAGCGCCTAAAAAGTAGTTTTATTTTACACACTCAAGAGGCGTTCAGCAATGAGCGCCTCTTAACCAATAACTTGTTTAATAATTAGACCTTACCCATAAATTAAGTTTTCATCATCAATTATTCCGCAGATCCTTTATCTTGATTGATTGAGAATTCAGGTATGTTTGGGTTAATTGAAACTTCTGCTTTCAAATCAGTCGGTCTTGAATGGGCTAATGCCAGAACAGTTACGCTTTTTGCACCTTTTTGAATAAGAGACTTCGAGCATTCTCTTACGGTAGCTCCTGAGGTGATAACATCGTCAATCAGTAATATATCTGCATTCATAACACCAGTCGCAAAAAAAGCATTCTTCATGTTCTCAAGTCGTTCTTTTCTTCTAAGCATAGTTTGTGGAGGGGTTTCTTTTATTTTGAAAAGATTGTCTATTTTAATTGGGATATTCAGCTCCTTTGAAAGCCAACTTCCTATTAGTGCAGTTTGATTGAATTCTCGTTCACGCAATTTTTTCAAATGCAAGGGAACGGGAATTATTAAATCACTTTCTGGGATAGGCAGTTCTAAAAGCAAACGACTGAGTGGTTTTGCAAGCCTTTTGATACCTCTGAATTTCAGCAAATGAATAGCTTTTTTAAGAGAACTATCGTATAGACCATAATAGATAATTCTTGAAAAGGGCTGTTTTGTTTTAAGACACTCTCCACAGATACTTGTTTGTTCAGATATTGATGGGATGCCGCATATCTTACAAGCAGGACCAATATATTTATCTATTCCTGCCCAGCAGAAAGAGCAAATGGGGCTGAACTGAAAAGCATCTGAGTTGTTGAAGCATAATGGGCATCTGGAAGGAAAAAATAAATTCAGTAATTGGCTGAGAGGCATAAGTGTTTGCTTTAAAAAAGTTCATCCATTAAAATCGTGTCTCCCCTTCCCTGCCCTGTAGAGATTATCTGAACTTTCCTCTGGAGCATATTTTCAATCTCCTTAATATAAACCTTCGCATTTATAGGGAGTTTGTCAAAATCTTGAATGCCAACCGTATTTTCTGTCCAACCATGAAGTTCATCATAAATAGGTTCACAATTTTGAAGAACTTCGAGCTCTTTGGGAAAATTATGATAAACAGTATTATTATATTTGTAACCAACGCAAATCTTTATTTTATCCAAGCCGTCCAGAACATCGAGCTTTGTAATAGCCAACCCCGTCAACCCATTTACTCTAACAGCATATTTCAGTGCAACCATATCTAACCATCCGCATCTTCTGGGTCTTCCAGTTGTGGACCCATACTCTCCACCTCTCTGCCTTATGCACTCCCCAATAGAATCTTTAATCTCAGTAGGGAAAGGACCTTCCCCAACTCTTGTAGTATATGCCTTAGCAACGCCAAGAATCTTGTTAATCTTAAGGGGGCTAACACCAGCTCCTGTGCAAACTCCACCTGTTATAGTGTTTGAAGATGTAACGAAAGGATAAGTTCCATGGTCAATATCCAGAAGGGTGCCTTGAGCCCCCTCAAAAAGGATATCTTCATTGGATTCTATTGCCTCGTTGATCATTATGTCCGTATCCGTTACATAAGCTGATATCTCTTTTGCATAATTCAAATAAAGCTTGTAGATATCTTCTGCATTCAAAGGTTCTGCTTTATAGAGATTTTTGAGCAGGAAATTAATTGTAAAGAGATTAGAGTTTATCTTTGATAAAAGGATCTCAGGATAAAATAGGTCAATTACTCTTATGCCATTTCTTGAAATCTTATCCGTATATGCCGGACCTATACCTCTTCCTGTAGTCCCAATATTTTTACTCTTCTCATATTCTTTTTCAATAGCTATGTGGTAAGGCATTATTAAATGAGCGGTTTTTGAGATAAATAGATTTTCATCAATATTGACCCCTCTCTTCTTAAGATTGTTAATCTCTAAGAGCAAAACAGCAGGGTCTATAACAACACCATTTCCTATAATACACTTTTTGCCTTTGTTTAAAATTCCAGAAGGTATTAAGTGCAGGATATACTTATTACCGTCTATTACAATAGTGTGTCCTGCATTGTTGCCACCTTGAAATCTTACAATCATATGAGCTTTGTGTGAGAGAAAATCAACAAGTTTCCCCTTGCCCTCATCTCCCCATTGAATTCCAACAACTACAAGCGTGGACATTTATTTACCTCGCACTTTATAAAATTTATAATTATAGTAGAGGCTCTTGCAAGAGTCTTTGAATTGTCATTTCGAGCATAGCGAGAAATCTTATAAGTTATTGTTATTAAATGATTCCTCAGTGAGCCTGCCCTGAGCTAAGAAAAGCTTGTCTCGAACGAATGTGAGGTATTCCTCACTTTGTTCAGAATGACAAAAATGCCTGCTTCCATACTTTTGCAAGATGCTCTATTAATTAAAAATATAAAATCTTAACATCAAGGATATTAGGCAGTTGCTTAAGCTCTTCTATTATCCTATCATCAACAGGAGAATCAATATTAACAACAGATATCGCTAAACCGCCTCGTGTCTCCCTGCCGAAATGCATTCTGCCTATATTTATTTGGTTTCTTCCAAGAAGCGAACCTATATTGCCAATAACGCCAGGTTTATCATTGTTATATAAAAATAGCATATTACCATCAGGTGTAATTTCAACAGTAAACTCATTTACCTTAACAATGCGTGGGTCTTTCTTGCTGAATAATGTACCTGCTACCCTGATGCTCTTTTTAGCTGATCTAAGGGTCATGACTATCATACTATAATAGTCTCCGGCATCAGAGCTTTTTGTTTCTTTAACCTCTATTCCGCGTTCTTTTGCGATCAAAGGAGCGTTAATAAAGTTAGCAGATTCATGAAGGATTGGTGATAATAATCCCTTAATCGCGGCAGCTGTCAGTGGGGATGTAGTCAAGGCAGAGGCTTCGCCTCTATACTCAAGATGCACCTCTTTAACAGCTCCTTCAAACATTTGAGTAGCAAAACTGCCCATATGTTCTGCAAGGGTTATATAAGGCCTTAAAGTGTTTACTTGATCTGCCGGAATTGAAGGGAAATTAACAGCATTTCTTATAGTACCATGTATGAGATAATCTCTGATTTGTTCTGCTACGGCAATTGCAACATTTTCCTGAGCCTCTTTAGTTGAAGCTCCGAGGTGAGGAGTGCAAACTACTTTTTCATGTCCAACAAGGGGGTTGTCTTCTGGCGGCTCTTTTTCGAATACATCCATAGCGGCACCACCAACCTTTCCACTATTTAAAGCATCTAAAAGATCCTTCTCATTTATGATGCCGCCTCTTGCACAATTGATAATATATACGCCATCTTTCATGCTGCTGATAGTTTTCTTATTGATCATAAATTTTGTTTCTGCAGTCAAAGGTGTATGAATCGTTATAAAATCTGCTCTTTTATAGATTTCGGATATTTCCAGCTTTTCAATGCCAATTTCTTCAGCTTTCTCATCGCTCATGAAAGGATCGTAGGCAATTATATTCATTCCCATGCCCTGACACCTCCGAGCTACTTCTGTCCCAATTCTACCTAATCCTAAAATGCCCAGAGTCTTATTATAAAGCTCAACTCCTATGAATTTCTTTTTTTCCCATTTCCCTGCAGCCATTGATGCATTTGCTTGAGGTATCTTTCTTGATACAGCAAACAACATGGCAATAGT
Source organism: Thermodesulfovibrio yellowstonii (assembly GCA_020724365.1). Classification (GTDB taxonomy): domain Bacteria; phylum Nitrospirota; class Thermodesulfovibrionia; order Thermodesulfovibrionales; family Dissulfurispiraceae; genus DYHD01. The sequence goes on from DYHD01000014.1 coordinate 17,439, forward strand.
GTGTTCAGCAGTCGTTATTGTATTGCCACCGGGGGTATTCATAACTACTATGCCCTGTTTAGAAGCAGCAACCCTATCAACATTATCAAGTCCAGAGCCTGCCCGTCCAATAACCTTTAAATTTTCAGCATGACTAATAATTTCAGAAGTGACCTTTGTAGCACTTCTTATAACAAGTGCATGGTAATCCTTTATAATAGACTTGAGTTCCTCTGGTTTTAATCCGACTTTAACATCTACCTGCAAGCCTGCGTTTTTAAGGATATCTACTCCTTTATTTGATATATTATCACTGACAAGAACTCTCATTATTCCTCCCTTTATATCCAAACATATTGTCAAAAGTTTTTAAGTAAAAATGCTAAAAACTATTGATTTACAATATGTTGTGTATGTTTTGCTTATCTCTCTTTTCTAACAGGCGAGACACCTGTCCTACTGGAATTGATACATCTTTAATCTTTCATATCAACTCCTCTTTTTTTTATAAAACCTTTGACATTACCTACGGGCATGACAACTTTTTCTCAAATTTAAGTCTTTTTCAACAGCTTGTAAAGTCGTTTTATAGCAAAAAGACTACATCAATAATTCCTGAACCCTTGCCACACCTTTTCCAAATTCCACAGGATATCCAAGAGATTTCAAAACCATCTCTAATGCTGCGATACCCGTAATTATATCAAATATATCTGAGTAACCAAGATGTGCAAGCCTGAATATCTTGCCTTTTGCCTTATCCTGACCACCAGCAGCCGTGATACCATATCTTTCTCTTAATGTTTTATATATCATTTGCCCATCAATACCAGAAGGTGACTCAATTGCTGTAACTGAATCGCTCGGTGATTCTTTTGAGTAAATATTTAACCCGATAGCCTTTACTGCCTCTCTTGTAGCATGAGCAAGTTTCTTGTGTCTCAAAAAGATATTTGCGAGTCCTTCTTTCTGGAGCATCCCGATAGCCTCGTTCAATCCTATTATGAGCGTTACAGGTGATGTGAAATTAGTCTGATTCTTTGCAAGATTTTCTCTTTCTTTTTTAAAATTGAAATAAAATCTTTGCAGCTTTGAAGTCTCATTTTTTCTCCATGCCTTCTCGCTCACGCTGACAAAAGCAAGACCGGGGGGCAGCATGAATCCTTTTTGAGATCCCCCTACCATTATATCAATACCCCATTCATCTGTTTTAAGATCATGAGCAACAAGTGCGCTAATTGCATCTACAATAAATATGGTGTCATCATAACCCTTTATAATTTTTCCAACGGCTTCAACATCGTGATAAACACCTGTTGATGTCTCACATGCCTGAATAAAAACACCTTTAATATCAGGGTTTTCTTTCAATTTCTTTTCAATTATCTCAGGCTTAATAGAATAACCCCATTCAACAATTACCTCGTCAACCTCCAATCCATAAGATAGACATATCTTTATCCATCTCTCACCGAATTTTCCTCCGTTGATGACAATTACCTTGTCCCCTTTATTGAAAAAATTATTTACGGAACCTACCATACCGCCGGTTCCGGTCGCACAAAGTATGAGCACATCATTTTTAGTCTGAAAAAGCCATTGCAAGCCTTTCTTGGCAGAGTCTAAAACAGGCAAAAAATCAGCGGACCTATGATGTATAATAGGCTTAGACATTGAAAGAAGAACTTCAGACGGCACTGGGGTAGGTCCCGGAGCCAAAAGGTAACGCTTCAACATTCTACATAACCTCCAAAACTATAATATTTTGCAATTGAATGTTTCAAGATTGATTTAAGCTGAACTTTTATTTTAATTAAGTCAGTAAAATAATACAAGCTGCTTGAAAGACCCACAAAAACAGAGATAGGATTTCAAACACATTGATTATCTGTCATTTCGAATACCCCCTGTCTGCGTGCCTGTCCTGAAAGATGATGCGGCATAAGACTAAGCTGTTTTAATAGATAAGACTATAGGTAGGTCACACTGGGGCAGGTCTTTATAGCCTTTTGAAAAACTCTTTTTCTCCTTTATCCGTAATTCCCGCCCCCATTTTCACGAGGGTAAACTCCAGCAGGAATCCAGTATTTTGAAAGACTTATAGATGTCAGTTTGCACGGGAAAAATGCATTAATTATATAAAATCACTTATCAAAAAGGTTTTTTACCTCGTGAATCAGATCGTTTATATCCTTAAACTGCCTGTAAACAGAGGCAAATCTAACATAAGCAACTTTATCAATCTCTTTGAGAGCAGATACGACTTCTTCACCGATCCATGAACTTGGGATTTCTTTTACCCCTAATCCAATAAGCTTTTTTTCAATTTGCGAAATAACCTCTTCTAACACTTCTATAGATATTGGTCTTTTTTCACATGCCTTTTTAAGTCCTGAAAGGATTTTTTGACGATCATAAGGTTCCCTACCTCCATCTTTCTTGATCACCAGAGGCATGGGGTCTTCGACCCTTTCATATGAGGTAAAACGATTACTACACTTTAGGCATTCCCTTCTTCTTCGGATAGCCCCGTCTTTTGTCATCCGCGAGTCTATCACTTTATCTTCGATGCTACTACAAAAAGGGCATTTCATAATTTATTTTAGAGTACTGCAGAATATACAGGGAATCTTCTTCCCAGTTCTTTGACTCTTGTGCTAATCTCTTTAAGTTTTGGGGCATTATCGAAGGCTTCGATTGCATTAGCAATTATTTCAGCTATTTCATCCATTTCTTTCTCTTTCATGCCTCTGGAAGTCACACTGGGGGTTCCAAGCCTTAAACCGCTGGTTATTGAAGCTGGTTTATCATCATATGGCACAGCATTTTTATTTGCAGTTATGCCAGCTTTATCGAGGGCTTCTTCAGCATCTTTTCCAGTAATATTTATATTTCTTAAGTCAACAAGCATCAAGTGATTATCGGTACCGCCAGATATGATTTGAAACCCATGATTTATCAATTTTTTAGCCAGCCTTTTAGAGTTTATTAAAACCTGCTTTTGGTATTCATAAAATTCCTCTGTCAGAGCTTCCTTAAATGCAACTGCCTTTGCAGCGATAACATGAACAAGCGGGCCTCCTTGAATTCCAGGGAAAACCATTTTATCTATTGCCTTTGCATATTTCTCCTTGCACATTATTATTCCGCCTCTTGGACCCCTCAATGTTTTATGAGTTGTGGATGTTACAAAATCTGCATGAGGGATAGGAGATGGATGCATTCCTGTTGCTACCAGCCCTGCTATATGAGCTATATCAGCTAAAAGCAAAGCCCCGTTATCTTTAGCTATTTTTGAGAAGCCTTCAAAATCTATAATTCGTGAGTAAGCGCTCGCTCCTACAATAATAATCTTTGGCTTGTGTCTTTGGGTCAGTTCTCTAACTTCCTCCATATCTATTAAGCCTGTTTCTTTATGAACGCCATAAAAAACTGTTTTATATAGCATTCCTGTAAAGTTTACAGGTGCGCCATGAGAAAGATGCCCACCATGATTAAGGCTCATGCCCAATATAGTATCGCCGTAATTAAGAACTGAAAAAAATACAGCCATATTAGCCTGCGTGCCGGAATGCGGTTGGACATTAATATGCTCAGCCCCAAAAAGCCTTTTTGCTCTTTCAATCGCAAGGGTTTCTACCACATCAGCATATTCACAGCCACCGTAATACCTTCTATGGGGATATCCTTCAGCATATTTATTTGTAAATACTGAACCTTGAGCTTCTAAAACAGCCTTACTTGCATAATTTTCAGAGGCTATAAGTATAATTTTGTCTTCCTCTCTCTGAACTTCTTGAATTGCTGCTTCATAAATTTCAGGATCTACTTGTTTAAGATATTGAAGATTCATATTCCAAAGACTCTCTTTTCAATAATGTTGATTTTCTTTAATCTATTATAATGTCTATGACCCTCAAAAGGGGTATTAATCCATGTAAGGACAATCTCTTTGGCAAGGTCTATGCCGACTATCCTTCCACCCAAAACTAGTATATTTGCATCATTATGAAGCCTGCTCATCTTTGCAGTAAAAAGCTCATTACATAGTGAAGCTCGGATATTCTTGAATTTATTAGCCACTATAGACATTCCTATGCCCGTCCCGCATATAAGTATGCCCCTCTCAGCCTGCCCCGAAGATACAGTAAGTGATACCTTCTCCCCAAAGTCAGGATAATCAACTGATTCAGTTGAGTTTGCACCGAAATCAATTACTTCATGTCCATGTTGTATGAGAATTGAGCAGATTTCCATCTTTAAAGCAAAACCTGCATGATCAGAGCCTATAGCAAATAGCACTTAGCAACCTCATTAAATATATAGTTATAGAGCAAATATCATAAATAAGAAAAAATATTGAAGTCAAGGATTTAATCCTAAAACAGAGATAGGACTATAAACTCTTTGATTTATCTGTCATTTCGAATACCCCTATCTGCATACGCCTGCCTGAGTGAGTCCGCTCGCAGTCAGACTACGCATAAGCAGGCAAATGGTGTGAGAAATCTTTTTTACAAAGAGGTAGGATTCCCCACGGAATTTATCCCGAACGGATAAGGATAAGATTCCTCACAGAACTTGTCCCAAGCGGAAAGATGAGACTCCTCCTTCGCTCGGAATGACAGCTTTCTATCTCTGTTTTTCGGCTTAAGGTGCACATAGATATTTATCAATAGGAGCCTGTCTAAAAACTCGCATGTTGTCATTGTCCGGCTTGACTGGACAATCCAGAACCTATTGAAAAGACTGGATTCCCCGATCAAGTCGGGGAATGACAGTCGAGTGAAATCGTAGTTTTTAGACAAGCTCAGTGTCCCTATTTAACTAAAAATTCAAGAATTGCTTTTTCAGAATGGAGTCTGTTTTCAGCCTGATCAAATGCCAGGCAATTTTGCCCATCCATCACCTCATCTGTAATCTCTTCACCCCTGTGTGCAGGCAAGCAATGCATCACTATTATATCTTTATTTGCATAGCTCAAAAGTTGACTATTTAGTTGATAGTCTTTAAATCTTGATTTTTTCACCTCTGCATCTTTCTCTTGTCCCATGCTTACCCATACATCTGTGTAAAGAACATCAGCATCTTTGACTGCTTCAAAGGGATTGTGCAAAATCACTATTTCAGATGAGGATTTATTATAAGATATATAATTCCTTGCCCTTTGAACAATATCATTATCAGGTTCAAAGCCTGGAGGACAGGCAATCGTAATATTAACTCCTGCTTTTGCAGAAGCTTCCACCAATGAATTAGCAACATTATTGCCATCACCTATATACACAAGTTTAATGCCTCTTAAGATTCCCTTGCTTTCATATATTGTCATTAAATCTGCAATAGCCTGACACGGATGATGATTATCAGAAAGCCCATTTATAACTGAACCAGAAAAATGCTGGGCAAATTCATCAATTGTAGAATGTTGATAAGTTCGCATCACAATCGCTGATAGATATCTTGATAATACCTTTGCGGTATCAGAAATGCTTTCACCCCTATTAAGCTGAAGATCACTTGAATTCAAATATATTACTTGAGCGCCTAATTGATATATGCCAACCTCGAAAGAAATCCTTGTCCGGGTAGAAGATTTTTGAAAAATCATTCCTATGCTCTTGCCAAGCAATGGACATTTGTTAGCATCAACGCCAGACTTTAATTCAATTGACCTTTTTATCAGGTATTCTATTTCGCTACCAGAAAGATCCCAAACAGTAAGGAAATCTCTTTTCATGAAATTCTTTTGAAAACCTCTTTCAATGCGGATATCAATTTATCAATATCTTCTTCTTTAATTACTAAAGGCGGGGTGAACCGCAAAACATTGCCAGCGGTGCAATTTATTAAAAAACCACTTTCTAGACATGCCTTTACATACGGCATGCCATCTCTATCAAGTTCTAAACCGATTATGAGTCCTTTGCCCCTTACATCTAATACAATAAGAGGATATTTTTCCTTTAATTTAAGGAGCTGTTCATTAAAGTAGTTTCCTATTTTTCTGCAATAGTCCAATAAATAACCATCCTCTAAAATAACATCTAAAGTAGCTATAGCGGCTGCACAAACCAAAGGATTCCCGCCAAATGTTGAAGCATGACTGCCCGGTTCAAAAGCAGACGCTACTTTTTCAGTTGCAAGCAAAGCCCCAATCGGAGCACCTCCTCCTAGTCCTTTTGCAAGGGTCATTATATCAGGGGTTATTCCATAATGTTCATAAGCAAAGAGCTTGCCTGTCCTACCCATTCCAGTCTGGACTTCATCAAGCATGAGGAGTAAATTGTTTTCGTTACAAATTCTTTTTACATTTATTAAATAATCATCTGATGGAAGCCTGACGCCACCTTCACCTTGTATAGGCTCTAATAAGACGGCGCATGTTTGTTTGCTGATAGAGGCTTTTAATGCCTCTATATCATTAAATGGTACATGCTTGAAGCCGGGCAAGAGAGGTTCAAATCCCTTCTGGAATTTATCTTGGCCTGTAGCTGATAGGCTACCAAGTGTTCTGCCATGAAAAGAATTAATTGTTGATATAATCTCATAACGACCATCACCATAATTTTTCTTGGAATATTTTCTTGCAAGCTTTATTGCTGCTTCATTTGCCTCAGCGCCTGAATTACAGAAAAAAACTTTGTTTGCAAAGGAATTCTTAACAAGAAGCTTAGCTAACTTAATTTGAGGCTCTATATGATAAAAATTCGAGACATGAATTAATCGTTGAGCCTGCTTCTGTATCGCAACTACTATCTTTGGATGACAATGCCCTAAAATGTTTACTGCTACCCCTCCAAGGAAATCAAGATATTCCTTTCCTTCAGAGTCCCATACTTTCGCACCACGACCTTTAACTAATACAACGGGGAAACGATTGTATGTATTAAATAGATAACGTTGAGAGTCTTCTATCAGTCTTTTTAAATCCATCAGAAAATAATAACACAATTAGTCATAAACTTTAAAGAAAATAGGATTTGTGCAGAGTCAGACTCGAGGATAGAAAATGCTTTTTTAGCAATTGCTCCTGTTTAAAAAGAGCATTTTAACCCAGAATTGTTATTAGAGTTTGCGATTATTAGAACTATTGCCTGATGACAATTCTAGGATAACTTTAGATTTTTTTAAAAATTGTATAAACTACTGATATTTGTGTTATATAATATATTTTAAAAAATCTTCTTAATGTAACCGTTGCTTATGACAAATTTTGGGATATATTTTAAAATTTTAATTATATTAAGCTGTTTTTTGCTGCTTACTGGCTGCGCATCAGGCAGGATGCAAGAGCAGAAAGAAGCTGATCTGTCTTTTCAACTTGGCATCTCGTATCTCAACGAAGGAAATTATCAGCAGGCATACCTACATTTCCAGAAATCACATAGCATTAATCCTAAAAACAAAGAAACCTTAAACAGCCTTGGGCTTATTCATATGCATTTTGAGGATCTGCAAAAGGCAAGGGGATTCTTTCTAGATGCAATTAATCTTGATTCAAACTTCTCAAAAGCCTATAACAATCTTGGGATAGTCTATATCAAGATGTCTATGTGGAATGAAGCAATTGAACAATTTAAAAAGGCTCTCTCAAATCCAATGTACCAAAATCCTGAAACCGCCTATTTCAATTTAGGCAATGTTTACTATAAGTTGGGTAAATATGAATTAGCCATAACTGCATATAAGGATTCCATCAAAAGGGCTCCCTCATTTGCACATCCCTATTATGGGCTTGCTTTATCATATAATAAGATTGGCAGATATGGAGAAGCGTCAGATATGCTAACGATAGCCATTGAGATAGATCCAGCATACAAAGGAGATAGAGTGAAATTTGTTCAGGAAATACAGAAAAATTACTTAAGAATTGAGAATAATGATCAGGATTTTGAAGACTATCTCGAGATAATCAATTATTGATTTAGGAGGAAAGTTGAATCAACAGATACGGGTAAGATTTGCACCAAGCCCAACCGGGTTTCTTCATATTGGAGGGGCAAGGACTGCCCTTTTCAACTGGCTTTTTGCGAGGCATTATAAAGGCGTTTTTGTTCTCAGAATAGAAGATACTGATAGAAACCGTTCTACAGATGAATATATGAATTTAATCATTCAGGATATGAAATGGCTCGGACTTGATTGGGATGAGGGTCCATTTAGACAGACAGATAGATTTGATATTTATAGAGACTATGCTAATAGATTAATTCAAGCAGGCAAGGCTTATTACTGTTGCTGTACCACTGAAGAACTTGAAAGAAAAAGACAGTTAGCTATTGCGGCTGGACTACCAATGAAATATGACGGAAAATGCAGGGATTTAAAGAAACCTCCCTCAAATATTCCTGCTGCTATCAGGTTTAAGATGCCCAAAGAAGGACAGACCATTGTTAATGATCTTGTAAAAGGATGTGTAATCTTTGATAACAGCCAGATTGAAGACCTTGTAATTGTTCGTTCAGATGGGACACCTACTTATAACTTCGTTGTTGTAGTTGATGATATTGATATGAATATCAGCCATATAATAAGAGGGGATGATCATTTAAACAATACCCCTAAGCAAATACATATATATGAAGCTTTTAGTTCAAAGATGCCCCAATTTGCCCATTTGCCTATGATACTCGGTCATGACAAAAGTCGTCTAAGTAAAAGACATGGTGCCACATCTGTCTTGGCATATAAAGACATGGGATATCTTCCTGAGGCAATAGTAAATTATCTTGCAAGGCTCGGCTGGTCTCACGGGGATCAGGAAATATTTACTAAAGATGAGATGGTAAATTTCTTCTCTATAGAAAACATCGGCAAATCGGCTGCTGTCTTCAATCCTGAGAAATTGCTCTGGCTAAATAGCCATTATATTATAAGAAGTGATTCAGAGAGACTTGCAGAGTTAGTAATTCCTTTTCTTATTAATAAAGGTATAATTGAATCAGATAAAGATATTGATTTAAAATGGTTGTCTAAAGCAATTAATTTACTCAAGGAGCGAGCTAAAACACTCGATGAACTCGCTAATTCACTCAACTATTTTATCGCCGATTCAATCGAGATAGATCCAAAAATAGCACAAAAGTTTTTAATGCCACAGAGCATTAAATATCTTATTGAACTCAAAAATGCATTATTAAGCTTGGATGATTTTTCATCAGCAAGTATTGAGAAAATTTTCAATACTTTAGCAGAGAGCTATAGCCTAAAACTTGGTGCTATAGCACAACCTGTAAGGGTTGCTATAACTGGTGGGACAGCAAGCCCTGGCATTTATGAACTTATAGAGATAATTGGCAGAGAGAAAACAATAGATAGATTGTCAAAAGTAATCGAGCAAAAGATTACTTAGTATCTGTTAATTAAGTTTATAAATGGACTAAATAAAACGATTAATAATTTAGAGGTCACAGAGGGGATGCAACAGAATTCCTCTTAACTTATTAATATTTAATATTTTCTCTGTGTTCTCTATGGTTAATTTTGACAATACGCAATCCCATAGGAGGAGGTAAATATGCCTTTATATGATTATAAGTGCGATAAGTGCGGGGAATCTTTTTCCCTTATAATGAGTGTTAAGGAAAAAGAGACAACAAAAGTAAAATGTCCAAAATGCAATGCTGAAGAAATAAGACAGGTTTATTTATCATTTTTTACTAAGACATCCAGAAAGTCATAAAAATTCCATTAAATGAGGGGGGCAACCGATGATTAAAAGAGCACTTATCAGTGTCTCTGATAAGAAGGGGGTAATTAATTTTGCAAAAGAGCTTGCAGCTTTCGGCGTGGAGATATTGTCAACAGGAGGCACTGCGAAGTCATTAAAAGATGCTGGGATTAATGTTAGAGAGGTTTCTGATTATACAGGGTTTCCTGAGATGCTTGATGGTAGATTAAAGACCCTCCATCCCAAAATACACGGGGGATTACTTGCAAGAAGAAGTAACCCTGCTGATATGGAGGCTTTAAAAAAATATGAAATAGATGCGATTGATCTTGTAGTTGTTAATCTCTATCCATTTGAGGAGACAATTTCCAAGCAGTTTGTCACTTTAGAAGAAGCTATTGAAAATATTGATATTGGCGGACCTACAATGTTAAGAGCTGCCTCAAAGAATTTTCAGGATGTTGCAGTTATCGTTGACCCTAATGATTATCAAGATATAATAGATGAAATGAAATCAACAGGAGGGTTCTTAAGCACAGGAACAAAGCTAAATCTTGCAAAAAAGGTCTTTATCCACACAGCCCGATATGATGCACTTATAGCAGAACATCTAAGCAAAATTACTGATAAAGGAGATTCATTCCCTGAATATCTTACCTGTCCGCTTAAGAAATTCTCAGTCCTAAGATATGGAGAAAACCCTCACCAAAAAGCTGCAATATATAAACATAATACAGGTGGCTTGTCTCTAATAGATGCTGTTGTTCTTCAAGGTAAAGAGATGTCATTTAATAATTATCTTGACACCCACTCTGCTTTGATGCTGGCTATAGAATTTGATAAAAAAGCCTGTGTAATAATCAAACACAATAATCCCTGCGGTGTTGCAGTGGGAAGCTCTCCAGCAGAAGCTTATAAAAAAGCAGAAAAAACAGACCCTGTTTCTGCGTTCGGCGGGGTTGTTGCCTTCAATACAGAGGTTGATAGAGAAGCAGCAGAGGCAATGTCAGATTTATTCCTTGAGGTCATTATTGCCCCTTCTTTCACAAAAGACGCTCGCCATATATTTACCTTCAAACCTAATGTTAGGCTTCTTGAGCTTCCTGCCCTTCTTTCTGCTAATAAAGAAATTATGTACTGGGATATGAAGAAAATATTAGGCGGTATGCTTTTGCAAGAATGGGATGTCTCATCAGAAGATATTTTACCAATGAAAGCAGTTACCAAAAGACAGCCAACAAAGGAAGAGTTGGAGGCACTATCTTTTGCATGGAAGGTCTGCAAACATGTAAAGTCTAATGCTATTGTTTATGCTTTGCATGATCGCACAGTAGGCATCGGTATAGGGCAAACGAGCAGAGTTTACTCTGCAAAGATAGGGGCTCTTAATGCTTGCGAACCATTACGGGGAACTGTAGCAGCATCTGATGGTTTTTTCCCATTCAGGGATGGCATAGATGTCCTTCATGAAATAGGGGTAACAGCAGTCATACAACCCGGGGGCTCATTAAAAGATAGCGAAGTAATACAAGCTGCAGATGAATATGATATGGCTATGATAATAACAGGAATAAGACATTTCAGGCATTGAATATATATTAGGAGGCATGAAAAAAATGAAAGTACTTGTGATTGGGAGCGGTGGAAGGGAACATGCTATTGTTTGGAAGCTTGCACAGTCTCGCATAGTAGATAAAATTTACTGTGCCCCCGGTAATGCAGGAATTTCGGAGATTGCCGAATGTATTGATATTAAAGTGGATGATTTTGATGCTCTTATTAACTTAGCTAAACATGAATGGATAGATATCACAATTGTCGGACCAGAAGATCCTCTTTCAAAAGGCATAGTAGATGCTTTTCAGAGAGAAGGTAGAAAGATTATAGGACCAAATAAAACTGCTGCACAAATGGAATCAAGCAAGGTCTTTGCAAAAGAATTTATGAAAAGGCATAGAATTCCGACTGCTGAATATAAGGTCTTTACATCATATACTCATGCTGAAGAATATATAAGAATGAAAGGATCGCCGATTGTTATAAAGGCTGAAGGGTTAGCGGCTGGCAAGGGTGTAATTGTAGCTACTACAGTCGATGAAGCTATTGCAGGACTTAAGCTTATAATGAAGGAAAAAGCTTTTGGCGATGCAGGCAATAGAGTGGTAATTGAAGACTGTCTTTTTGGTGAAGAGGCTTCCTACATGGTTTTTACCGATGGAAATGCGATTATGCCAATGGCAAGCTCACAAGATCATAAAAGAGTTTTCGATTTAGATGCAGGACCAAATACCGGAGGAATGGGGGCATATAGCCCAGCTCCAATAGTTACAAAGGATGTCGAATCTATAATATTAGAGAAGGTTATCAAGCCCACTATAAATGGGCTTAGAAGCGAGAGAATAAAATTTAAAGGCATTTTATATGCAGGCTTGATGATTAAGGATGGTTTCCCTAATGTACTTGAATTCAACTGTAGGCTTGGAGACCCTGAGACTCAGCCGATAATGATGAGAATGAGGAATGATTTGCTCGATATCTCTCTCGCAATAGCAGAAGAAAGACTTTCAGATATTGTTCCTGCATGGCAGGATAATGCCTCTGTATGTGTAGTGCTTGCATCTGGAGGCTATCCGGGCAAGTATGAAAAAGGAAAGATTATTACTGGTCTTGAGGAAGCTAAAAAACTCGATAATACAGTTGTTTTCCATGCAGGCACTGCCTTCTCAGGCAATAACCTTGTAACCAATGGCGGAAGGGTGCTTGGAGTGACTGCATTAGGTGATGACATAAAAACTGCAAAAGAAAGGGCATACAAAGCGATTGAGAATATTCATTTTGATGGAATGCATTATAGAAAGGATATTGCCGATAGGGCTTTAAGATAAAGCATGAAAACGCATTTAGAGTGTTTCCCTTGTTTTTTGAAGCAAGCTGTTATAGCTGTTAGGCTTAGCACTGAAGATGAGAGTCTTCAAGCTGATGTTATTAAAGGTGCAGCAGAAGAGATTTGTATTGCAGATATATCAAAGCCGCCCGCATTCACAACAACCTTTATACATAGAAAAATCAGACAAATGCTTGCAAAAGACCCTTTTGAAGAGATAAAAACGAGATATAATAAAATCGCCTTATCTCTTTATCCCGAGTTAAAAGAAATAGTGTTGGGCAGTAAAGACCCTTTAATGACAGCAGCAAAGCTCGCTATTGCTGGAAATGTCATAGATTTTGGTATATATACATCTATTGATATCAAGGGGACAATCGACAGATCTCTCAATGAACCTTTAGCGGTAGATGACTTTTTGTCTTTTAAGCAATTGCTTGATGAGAATTCTGAAATTCTTTATTTGCTCGATAACGCAGGTGAGGTTGTCTTTGATAAGCTCTTGATAGAGGTCTTATGTAGCATGGGGATAAAGGTTAAAGCTGTAGCAAAAGGTGAACCCGTATTGAATGATTCCACTATAAAAGATGCAATAGAGGTAGGACTCACAGATGTTTGCGAGGTTATTATTAATGATTCTGACTGTATTGGCACAATACTAGAAATGACATCTGAAAAATTCAGAAATGAATTCTATCGCTATAAATTCATTATAAGCAAAGGACAGGGCAATTTCGAAACTCTCTCTTGCCAATCAGAAAGTTTAAATGGCAGAAAGATATGTTATATGTTTCAGTCCAAATGCGATGTAGTTTCTAAGGAATTAGGATTATCTAATGGTTCAATGTTATTACAGGTTAATTAAATTTATTTATATAAAAAATTTGTTGTATCCCTTGACATTTATAGTCAATTTAATTATTATACAATAATTTTTTTAAAAGGAGGCTTATCGTGGAATCACCTACTATATTAGGCGCTGTACTGAAAGGCGTTCCTACCTATGTGTCATATTCCTGGTTAGCGATGGGAGTTCTTACAGGAGTTTCACTTGCCGTTAAGAACAAATTAAGCCTTGTTCCAAAAGGAGTGCAAAATGTAATGGAGGTATTTGCTGAGTTTTTCCTATCAACAGCAAACAACAACATAGGACATCATTATGGTGAAAAGTTTTATCCTTTGTTAGGCACTATCTTTCTATACATTGTAACATGCAACCTTTTCGGTTTAATACCCGGCTTTGACTCTCCTACCAGCAATATTAATACTACGGCTTCCATGGCATTACCTGTATTTTTACTTTATCAATTTTATGGAATAAAGGTTCATGGAGCTGGTTATCTGAAACATTTTCTCGGTCCTTTGAGGAGTCCTGCAGCTATACCATTTATGATTTTTATGTTCTTTTTAGAACTTATAGGACATCTTGTAAGACCAATTACCTTATCTGTCCGACTTTTTGGAAATATGATGGCTAAGCATGTATTATTAGTAATTCTTGGAGTTCTCGCACCTATCATAGTTCCTGTTGCAATCCTTGGACTTGGGACTCTGATTGGTTTTGTGCAAGGGTATGTTTTTATGTTATTAACAACTTTATATCTCGCTGGTGCTGTAGAAGAAGCACATTAATCTTTAATAGAAAGGAGGGAAATTTTTATGAAGAAACTTTTATCAATCTTATTGCTTTCGCTTTTAATGACAACACTTCTTGTAACCGTTGCCTTCGCAGCTGAAGCAGCTGTAAGCGATGCAAAACTTACTTATTACGCATGGGCAACCCTTGGTTGTGCAATCGGTATCGGACTCGCAGCTTTTGGAACTGGAATAGGTATGGGTCATGGACTCAGAGGAGCAGCAGAGGGAACTGCTCGTAATCCTGGTGCATCAGGCAAGATTATGACAACCTTAATTATTGGTCTTGCAATGATTGAGTCTCTTGCTATTTATGCTCTCGTCGTTGTTCTTATTACTTTTTTTGCAAATCCTTTTGTCAAATAATTTTTTCAAATTTACTAAAAAAGAAGGGGGATATATATATCCCCCTTCTTTTTTTCTCAAATTATACTAAATCAGCTACACATAAACTATACGAGCTCGCAGTTGAACACAGACAATAACTTTAGCTCTTAGTATTTGCGATACCCATCTCTTTCTTTATCCAATCTTTTATTTTCGTATTAATTGGATACATTCCGAAATATTCCTTACTTTTATTCTCCATTATAGCTTCAGATACGAGATCTTGAGGTATTTCAGTAATTATCGCAAGAGTAGCTCCGTAATCATTTATTGTGTGTTTCATTAGATAAAGGGTTGGTTTTTTTGCAAAAGTATCAATATAGAATAAAAACCCTTTAATCCTGTCTCTATATTTCATACCCTTTTCAGTAATGGTGCATCTTGGTTCCATTAAATCCTCAGGATTTAAATCCCAAAGAATATGTTCTTTTATATAAGAGTCATCTTTAATATCATTAAAAGTTAGCAAATCGCTTATTAACATTTTTATTTTACCTCTGAATTTTTATAATTTTCCGTAGCTTTGCTACAGATGTTTGTATATCATACTTTTATAGTATAATCTTTTAAGTTTAGCTTATGCTTGCTGCCTTCTTTCCGGAACTCTGACATGCTTTAAATTACCTTCGTTCCATTGTTGAGAAACATACAAGCTGCAATAACAACTCCCAAATTCTTTAATGTCAGGCTCAGAATATTTACAAGGACAGATGATATCACTATCCTTTTCTTTGATACCTGATGCAAGACGACAAGGGCAAGCTCGATATCCAAACCTCTCTTCATTTTTTAAGAGACCTCTCAGTATATCAAGTACAAAATACTTATCCTTGTTTAACTGAATACCACGAGATTCAGCATATTTTGTCAAAATTTCATAAAGATTATCGGCTGTCATTTGATATTATTAATTGCCTTTTTTAGTAATTCCTCATCATAGCCACATATAACCTCTTCAACTATAGTAGTTGGAAAAGTAGCAGAAGGATTATATTTTTTCAATTCCTTTGAAGTTACCCATTGCTCTCCACTATCGAGGAGGTCAACTTCGATATATTCAAATTTTATATTATTTTCATCGAGAAATTTTTTAACCTTTTTACATGATGGACATGTGCTAAGGCTATATAATCTTACTCTTTTTTGTTCTGACATAAAAATTACCTCAAGCATCATAAAGATTTAAAGAAATCTGGGTGCTCTTTTTTAAATGCCTCAGAAGATGCAATAGCTACATCTTCAAGCATTTCCAAACTTGCGAGACTGATCTTCTCAACCGGCACATCAAGCTTCTCAGCAACATCAGACAACGAAAAACCATCCTTATAGTGTAGTTCAGCAATCATTACCTTCATTGCATCATCATATATTAAACCCTTAAGAGATTCTTCAACAATATCAACATTTTTACATGATTCATCAAATGTGTTGCCAGCCCTAAGAGATGTTAAAATTTTTTCAATTGAATCATAGTATATAGCATTCTCTTCAGGGGTATATTCTTTATATTTAATTTCTTTCATTAAAGCTCCTTTGAGATTTTCTTTATTTTAACATATTTCTTTAGTTTTACTGTTAATTCATACTTGTGTTAACATCTTTACCCCATTTAATTATTGCATCTACCATTGCAAAAATCGTTGCTTGTTCAGGCATTATATGAACCTTCAATCCTGCTTTCTCTATTGCCCTTGCAGTTACAGGTCCTATAGCAGCAATAGTTACATCTTTGAGAAAGCCAAATGCCTGGCTACCAACAATCTCAAGAAAATTATTGAAGGTTGCAGCACTCGTGAAAGTAGCTAATGTAATTCTGCCTGCCCTTAAGAATCTCTGAAGCCTTTTTGCATGCCTTTCGGGTTTGACTGTTCTATAGGCTTGCGGTGTATCTATAAAGCCTCCAAGCTCTCTGATCTTCTCTGGAAATATCTCTCTTGCTTCACCCGCCCTTGGCAACAGGATTTTGATGCCTTTCAGTCCATCTTTATTCTGTTGACTGAATGCTTTTATCAATCCTTCTGCATTGAATTCCTCTGGAATAAGGTCAACCTTGATGCCATAATTTTTAAGCATTCCAGCTGTTTTTGAACCTATTGCACATATTTTTATACCTTTCATATCCCTTATATCTCTACCTTTTTCAATCAGCCTTTGGAAGAAGAAATTAAATCCATTTTTGCTTGTGAAGATGAGCCAGTCATAAGTCTCTAATTTATCAATTGTCATGTCAAGCTGTTCATAACTTAGGGGTGGAACAATTTTGATTGTTGGAAACTCGAATATCTCTGCGCCAAGTTCTTCAAGCCCTTCATAATCTGTTGAATATTCCCTTGTTATTAGTATCCTATGTCCAAAAAGTGGCTTTTTTTCATACCACTGAAGGTTATCTCTTAATTTAACCACATTGCCGATAATCATTACAGCAGGAGGCTTTATCTCAGCATCCTTTGCGGCAGCTTCTATGCTGCCTAGTGTGCTTACGATGGTTTTTTGATCTGGTCTTGATCCCCATCTTACCAGCGCAGCAGGAGTTTCAGGTGGTTTGCCATTTTGTAGTAGTTTTTCAGTTATATTTGGAATATTCTTTACACCCATCAGAAAAACAATGGTATCAAAATTCTTTGCGAGCCCCGCCCAGTCTATTGTGCTTTCGGGTTTTGTGGCGTCTTCATTACCTGTTATGACAGCAAAAGATGAAGAATATTTCCTGTGAGTAAGAGGAATTCCTGCATATGCAGGGGCTGCAATTGCAGAACTTATCCCAGGTACTATCTCAAATTCAATACCTTCCTTAGCAAGAGCTTCTGCTTCCTCGCCGCCTCTTCCAAAAACAAAGGGATCTCCTCCTTTGAGTCTGCAGATTATCTTTCCCTCCATTGCTTTATCTATCAATGCCCTATTTATCTCCTCTTGTGACATTTCATGATATCCACCCCTTTTGCCTGCATAGATAAACTCTGCCTCTCGATTAATGTAGTTTAAAATCTGGGCATTTAAATGAAAATCATATACTACAACATCCGCCCTATGTAAGCATCTGAGTCCTTTTACTGTCAAAAGACCAATATCTCCGGGTCCGGCGCCAATTATATATACCATTCCTTTTTTCATCTGCAATACACCTCATCAAGTATCTGTTTTGCACCGCTGCAAAGAAGTTCCTCGGCAAGTTTAATTCCAATGTTTTCAGCATCCATAGGGTCGCCTTCAATATGACTTTTTATTATCCTGTCGCCTGAAACACTGCCAACAAGACCATCCATAATTAGTGAATAAGCAGTATTTAAGGCTTGTGTTTTATTTTCATTTATTTTCTCTATATTTTGTTGTTCTACTGCTCTAATGCACTGCTTTTCTATTCTTGCATATGCTGCTATCGGAACCTGACAACCTCCTTCAAGTCTCTTCAAGAATGACCTTTCAGCATTTATGCAGATAGATGTTTCCTGATGATTTAATGGCGATATCAAATCATTTATGACCTTGTCATCACCCCTACATTCTATGCCAATTGCCCCCTGTCCTATAGCAGGAAGGCATACTTCAGGAGAGAGCACTTCTGTAATCTTGTCAGACCAACCAAGTCTTTTTACGCCTGCAACAGCAAGTATTATAGCATCGAACTGTCCATCAGCAAGTTTTCTTAATCTTGTATCAAGATTACCCCTTAACTGAACAATTCTTAAGTCTGAACGTATATTCAGCAACTGGCATGATCGCCTTAAACTGCTCGTTCCAATAGTAGCTCCTTTGGGCAGGTCTATAAATTTTTGAGTTTTGAATTTTAAATTTTGAATTTTTGAAATAAACGCATCCCTTGGATCTTCCCTTTTACATATTACTGCAAGATGAAGCCCATCTGGAAATTCAGTAGGCACATCCTTCATGCTGTGAACGGCTATATCGGCCTCTGTTCTGAGCAATGCATCTTCTATTTCTTTGACAAATAACCCCTTGCCACCAACTTTTGCAAGAGGAACATCTAAAATTTTATCCCCTGTAGTTTTGATTTTATTTAGTGTAACCTGTAGCTCTGGATAAAGCCTTTGTAATTCAGCCTTAACCCATTCAGCCTGCCACAAGGCAAGCTTGCTGCCACGCGTGCCAATAATGATTTTATTCTTCATGGATATCCATATCTCCAGATAAAAATTAATCTTTAAAAATATATACTTTGTGGGTTCAGATTTGTTAACCTGTTGAATCTTTTACTAGGTTTAATTAAAACTCAAATCATTAAATTAATATTAAAGAGTTTCAGGAAATGCTCTAAGGAGAGTCGAGACTATGATTAAACCTTACTCCTGCCATTTTTCGTGAAAAACGATTTCACTTAATGGTTTTCTTTCTGGCATCTTAGTTTCCTTTTTTTCATCATGCAGGTATCCTATTGGAAATACGCCAACAACCCTAATATTAGAAGGTATATTCAGGAGACTACGAATTGCGTCTTCATCAAATATTCCTACAAAAACAGTCCCTAAGCCAAGTCCTCTAACAGCGAGCATTAATGTCTGTGAAGTTATACCAATGTCAGTCATATAATATGCCTGATTCCATATAGTGCCTGATTTACTTGGATCTGCACAGGATATTATCACAACTGGAGCCTCACCAATTCCTTTTGTAGCAGGATTTGCTTTATAACCCATTGGTTTTAAAAATGACTCTACATAAGATAGCTCACTTATCTTTTGTATCTTCTGTCTATCCCTGACTACTATAAATCTCCAACACTGCATATTAGCCCAAGACGGCGAGTAACGGACTAAATCAAGAATGGTTTCTATATCCTCTTGGGATACGGGCTTATCGCTAAATCTTCTTATGCTTCTTCTCGTTTTAATAGCATCGAATATATCCATCATAGCATTCCTCCTTATAAAGTAATCTTGGTTGTTCTTTATTTAAAAATGGGGTTTCAGTGAATTTTAAATCTTAAATAGCAATCCTCTAACATGCTCACTGATTATCACAGTGTGCAGTTAGAGGTTGCTACCAGTCTTTAAATTTCCTTAATCATTAACCAGGGGTTTGTTTATGCTCAAGTACAGTTACTATAAATTCATCAGGTTTTGGCAGTCCTGCAAGCTTCCATGTAAGCAATGGGCTTGCAAATTGTTCGGCAATGCAATTATGAGGCTGATGCAAATTTTTGCATACCGCATCAAAAATGGGAAAGAAATTAAACTCTTTGTAAAACTGTCTTACAAATTTAAGTATCTCAAGTTTCTCTAAAGTAAGCTCTTCTATACCTTCCCTTTCAGCTAAAGCACAAGCAGTCTGTTCATTCCAATCATCAAAATTTATAAGATATCCTTCATCATCAACATTGATCTTTAAATCTCCATATTCTACTATTGGCATTCAGAACCTCCTAATTATTTTCTCGCTTCAAAGTTTTTTATAAATTGCCCTATCTGAACACCAAGATAGACGCACTTTATATTATTCATACAGTCATCAGCATCCTTTTTTTCAAGATGGGTAGTCAATTCCTGTTCACTTTTATTTAGCTTTACAATATAAGCGTTCTTGTTGCTATCAAATTCGATGAATAAAGCGATACCGTGTTGTTTGATCTCTGGATACATTTCATATATTTTGTCTTTTAAAGAATCCATCGTATAAGCCATAATAATACCTCTTATTATTTCTAAAATTGAGTGGTGGGTTTTACTACTTAATCCTTGCTTCTGCAATAGCCCAGTTAAGGTTCTTAAAAAAAGCCTCTATATAGTCAACCCGCTTAAGCCCATAATCAATCATAAAGGCATGTTCAAACACATCCATGATCAATAATGGATTGCAACCTGCAGGATGTGATACATCATGCTCATTTATCCAGAAGTTAATCAATTTTCCACTGATACCATCCTGATAAAGGACTACCCAGCCAATACCCCTCATAGTCCCAGTTGCCTTGAAATCCTTCAACCAAACATCATAACTCCCGAAGTTTGCGTTTATTGCCTGTGCGAGTTTACCATTAGCATCTAATACTGACTTGCCTCCAAGATTCTCGAAGTAATACTCATGTAGCCTCATACCATTAAATTCCCAGCCAAACCTCCTTTTAAGTTCGGCAAACTCAGGAGATGATGTGTTACCGTCTTTGAGCATCAAAGCAAGAGTATCAAGAAGCTTATTTGTATTTGTTACATAACCCTGATAAAGAGTAAAATGGTTTTTTAATAAGGTCTCGCTAAATCCTTCCATACCAATCAAACTTGAATAATCCTTAGCTGCATATGACATTACTAATACCTCCTTTTGGGGAAATTATTTACTGTCTTTTGTTAAGAAGAGAGCTTCTGAAGAGCCTCTAATGCCTTATCATAGTCAGGCTCTGAGGTTACTTCTGGCACTATTTGAATATATCTTATAATGTTATTTTTATCAATAATAAAAACAGAACGAGCTAAAAGTCTTAACTCTTTAATCATAACTCCATAGGCATTCCCAAAGGACGCGTCTCTATGGTCTGAGAAAGTCTTTACTTTATCAATGCCTGCATTACTGCAGAATCTCGAGAGAGCAAATGGCAAATCCATACTTATGTTTAATACTACAATATCATCAGATAATTTTGCAGCCTCTGCATTAAATCTCCTTGCCTGCAAATCACAAACAGGAGTATCAAGAGAAGGTGTTACGCTTATGACCTTTATTTTATTATCAAAATTGTTTAGACTAGTTAAATTAAGATTATTATCTAATACTACAAAATCAGGCGCCTTATCACCCTCACTAACCTTATTGCCAAATAGGGTAAGCGGATTACCTTTAAAACTTATTATACCCTTTCTTTCCATTAAATCCCTCCTATGTTTAATTAAAGTATTATTAAAATAACCACAGAGAACACAGAGAAAATATTAAATATCAATAAGTTAAGAGGAATTCTGTTGCCTCCCCTCTGTGACCTCTAAATTATTAATCGTTTTATTCCGTTATACCTTTTAATG
>DYHD01000090.1 GCA_020724365.1 Thermodesulfovibrio yellowstonii
ACTGTCATGGTGAGCCCTTCGATAGACTCAGGACAAGCTTGTCGAACCATGACAGTCAGGGACTGCTGTTCCCTACGACGTTTTGAACGTTTTATCAAATAAGAATCGCTCAATTTGGGTATAAAATAATTCTTAAAGTTGTATAATTTAGTAAATGGAGGTTAATTTTATGAATATTGCAGGCACACGAGAAGAGATTATAGGAGAGATCAAGAAAGCAGGTGAGATTTCCATACCCGAACTGACTAAGAAATTAAATATCGTCACCAATGCTGTTAGAGGTCACATGGTATTATTAGAAAAGGAAAACCTTGTTAAATATAGATGGGTTAGACAGAAAAAAGGCAGACCTCTTAAGATTTATAAACTTAGAGAGGAGGCAGAGGTATATTTTCCCAAAAAATATGATTATCTTTTAAATGAATTAATTGCAGAGATATCAGCACAAGAAGGATCTGATAGATTTATGCAGATATTAAACTCGATGTCAAAAAGATGGGCTAATCAGATCAAAGCAAAGCTGAATCTTAATGGTTTGGATATTGAAGATACGATTAAGCTATATGTGGATTATCTTAATGAACAGGGATATTTAGCATCATTGGAAAAAAATAATCACAGCTATAATATCTCACTTTACAATTGTATTTATCGTAACGCAGCACGCAATCATAGAGAGATTTGCAATATTAATCTTACTATTTTAAAGGAACTAATTGATGCCAAGATTGATTTGTTAACCACTGTTCATGACGATTCCCCTTGTTGTATTTTTAATATTATGTGGAATTGATGAATGTTAATAATCTTTGACAAGCCTTTTATAATTATGATTGAGCTGTCGAAAAAAACCAAAATTTGAGAAAAAGTTGTCATACCCATGAAAACGGGGCGGGAATGACGAAGAAAGAAAACAAGCATTTATAAACAGACTCTAATTATCGCTATCCGAAAGAGCTAAAAGGAGGGTGTGTGGAGATTTTTATTTCAGGCTCAATAGCGTATGATAGAATCATGGATTTTCCGGGAAGATTTTCTGACCATATACTGCCAGAAAAAATACATATTTTAAATGTCTGCTTTACTGTCAATAGTTTAGTAGAAAAATACGGAGGGACGGCGGGAAACATAGCTTATACTCTCAAGCTTCTAGACGAAAAACCTGTAATCATAGCAACTATTGGAAAAGATTATGAAAGTTATTTTAATTGGCTTAAAAAAAATAGTATATCAACTGAAGGCATCAGCATTATACATGAAGAGTTTACAGCAAGTGCTTATATAACAACTGATAAGGCAGACAATCAAATAACAGGTTTTAATCCTGGAGCCATGAGATATCCTTCGAGGTACCAATTTAATACTGATAATGCAAAAAATTCATTAGCGATAATATCACCAGGCAATATTTCAGACATGATTGAGTTTGCAAAAATTTTCAGAGAAAAAGGTATTAAATATATTTGTGACCCCGGTCAGTCAATTACTCAATGGGATGGTGAATCACTTATCAAGTGGATAAATGGTTCTATGTTATTGATAGCCAATGATTACGAATTGGAATTAATCATGAAAATGACCTCTCTTAATAAAAAAAGTCTTTTAAATCTCACTTCAGCCATAATAACAACTCTGGGAGAGAAGGGTTCTATTGTGAGCACTCGTGATGGTGATTTAGATATACCACCAGCATTGATTGATGATATTATTGACCCTACAGGTGCAGGCGACGCATACAGAGCAGGCTTAGTGAAGGGGCTTATTATCGGCAAAGATTTAAATATCTCTGCCAAGATGGGGGCTGTAGCAGCTACTTATGCAATAGAAAATTATGGCACTCAGGAGCATTATTTCAAATATGACGACTTCTTAAAAAGATTTAGGGATAATTTTGGAGATATTATATTTTGACATCTCTGAAATATATCAATACATAAGAACATTAGCAATTTTCAGGTTTTAAAAAAGTATGATCAATGAAGATGCAATAAGGTCTTACCTTAGAACCAAATTCAAAGATGCAAATCAAATTAATATTTGCAAACTTGGAGAGGGTGTTCAAGGAGCAGGATTTCTTATAGAACTCAAGACTAAAGAATTCATAAAATCATATGTTATAAAAGGTCTCTTTACGGAGGGGCTTGGTCATGATTATCCATCCGACAGAGCTGCAGTTTTTCTTTTGGATCTTGATGAATATAAAAACTTGCCAAAACATGTTCATGCTATCGATGTTCTTGCAGAAATGCCTGATGGTTCTGTTAAGTCAATCGGGGGAGGGATAGAATATTATCTTTTAATGGAAAAAGCAAATGGAAAAGATTACTTTAATGACTTAAGAGGATTTTATAAAAAAGCAACTCTCGAATCAGAAGATATAGAAAAAATAAAGGCTATGGCATCATATCTTGCTCATA
Source organism: Thermodesulfovibrio yellowstonii (assembly GCA_020724365.1). Classification (GTDB taxonomy): domain Bacteria; phylum Nitrospirota; class Thermodesulfovibrionia; order Thermodesulfovibrionales; family Dissulfurispiraceae; genus DYHD01. The sequence continues at coordinate 2,418 of DYHD01000090.1, forward strand.
TTCATTCAGTCAAGCGGCAATCGAAATCATTATACTGGAGAAAAATAAGGGATATTATAGGACATGGTGAATGCCTGATGGGCGTTTTTGATACATATCCTGATGGCACTCTGGAGTATTCTGAAATGGCTGAAATTGAAAAATTGTGCATTGACTGGAGGGCAAAATTAAAATCCAAGACTCATAGGCTATCTCAGATTCATGGTGACTTCCATCCTGGCAATATATGGTTTCAAGATATTTATAATCAACAAGGCAATAAGATAGATTTTATACTTCTTGACAGGAGTAGAGGGGCTTGGGGCGATGCAGCAGATGATGTAACGGCTTTAACCATAAACTATATATTTTTTTCATTAATTTATCATCAAGAGATAAGGGGAGCATATCTTGATGCCCTCAATCTCTTTTATGAGGAATATATTAAGCAAACTAATGATCATGAATTATTTGAAGTGCTTGCCCCCTTTTATGCCTTCAGGGGAGTGGTAGTGGCAAATCCAGTATTTTATCCTGATGTGAAATCAGAAACACGACATAAAATTTTTAATCTCATTATGAATATTCTTATGCGAGATAAGTTCAATATATTGATGATAAATGAATATACAAAAGAAAGGAAATGGCAATGAAGGCTTTGCTACAAAGGGTAACAGAGGCATCCGTAAAAGTTGATAATAACATTGTAGGACATATAGGAAAAGGGGTTCTTTTATTCCTTGCAATTGAGAAGGGGGATGCCATCGGTGATATTGATTTTCTAATAAAAAAAGTTATAAATCTTAGGATATTCTATGATGCAGACCACAAGATGAACCTTTCACTAAAAGATATAAACGGCAGTGTTTTAGTCATTTCACAATTTACACTTTCTGCTGATTGCCGAAAAGGCAATCGTCCTTCCTTTGATCGTGCTGAATCTCCTGATAGGGCAAACGAACTTTATGAAATATTTATAGATAAACTGTATTCCGCTGGAATAGCTGTTCAATCAGGTAAATTTGCTGCTTACATGATGGTGAGCCTCGTAAATGATGGGCCTGTAACATTTCTTATAGAATCTAAAAAATGAATGCTCTCTTGAGGCTTTTTATAGACTTTGCCCAACATAAAGGAATTATAAATAATTCATATCTTGTAGGTGGAACGGTAAGGGATCTTCTAATAGCCAAAACAATACATGATATTGATATTACTATAATTGAGGATGCAGACAATATTGCAAAAACCTTTGCAGACAGCATATCAGCATCTTTTGTTATGCTCGATAAAGACTTTGGTATTATAAGGGTTGCAAAAGATGATGAATTTATTGATTTCTGCAGATTGAAAGGTGATTCTATCGAAAGTGATTTATCTGCAAGGGATTTTACAATTAATGCAATGGCAATTAATCTCTCGCATTATGCAAATCTTAACATTGCTAATTCTTCAGATATCAGATATGACCTAATTAGAAAGTTTGTTATAGATACTTTTGATGGACTGACAGACCTGAAATATAAGATCATCAGAATGATTTCTGAGAGTAATTTGGCAGAAGACCCTTTAAGGCTTCTAAGGGCTTACCGTTTTGCCTTAAGACTTGATTTCTCAATAGATATAAATACTTATCATGCAATATGCAGGCTCTCGCCACTTATATCAAAGGTTGCTGTTGAAAGAATTGCTGAAGAATTAAGGCATATTTTAAGACATAAATTTTCTTATAAAACAATAAGAGATATGGGGAAATCAGGCTTACTTGTAAACATATTCCCTGAGATCCAAGATATAGCCCCTGAACTTCTCCACTACAATATCAGATCATATACATACTTAGAGCATATCCTTAATAACCTTTCACTCTATTTTTCTAATTATAGCGGATTTTTTGCCAATTATTTCTCTTATAACTACAAGATTATAGGTTTAAAATTTGCGATACTTTTTTCTCCGGGGCAGTTAGCAGAATCTATATCGCTGCGACTAAAGATGTCGAAAAAAGAAATCAAATTTATACAGATAATATCGGGGATGCATGACAGATTTTTAAGCCTAAAGAACTCTGACAGGTCAAAGAAAATTGAATTTTTAAGACAGATAGGTGATGAACTTTATCCATTATTGATATTTACTATAGCTAAGGAGCTTATTTGCTGCCCAAACCAGAATCCTGTCTTTCTTTTTTGCCTTGAAATGCTCGAGATATGTCACTTTGAAATCATACCAAAAAGCAAACTCCTCCCAATTCTAACAGGAGATGATCTGATGAGAGAGTTTCACCTGACGCCCTCGCCATTATTTAAGTATCTGCTGGATACAATAGAATCGCTTTTTTTACAGGGTAAAATCTGCAATAAACAAGAAGCTCTACATCTTATAGATGAATTACTAAAAGGAGGTAGTATTAAAAGGGCTCCAGAGGAGCCCTGATCTGTTAGATTTTTACAACATTCTTAGCTTTTTTCCCGCGATCTCCATCTTCAACATCGAACTGGACTCTCTGGCCTTCCGTTAATGTTTTGAAGCCTTCTCCTTTTACAGATGAGTAGTGGACAAAAACATCGGGTCCGTTATCCTGCTGAATAAAACCATAGCCCTTAGACTCATTAAACCATTTAACCTTTCCCTCAAAAGGCATACTACAAAAACCTCCTTATAACTCTGGACAACCAGGTTGTTCAACTCCGGAAATGCTGCCGGGAGCTAATTTTAAAATATGTGCAAACAAATGTCAATAAAATTATTTAGTCCCTGTTTTCAGCAAAATGAAAATGTCCTGTTTTTAAGCTATGTCTCAATGAATGGTGTCATCTATGAAAAAGGTTTTGCAATAAAAAAATGCTCACTCCTTTTTTTCTTTTCTTTTTCACTCATCCTTGACCTGCACCCCATTTTTTGGATCAACAAAAATACGGATATAATCCAAGGTAATGTCAAAAGTTTTATGAAAAAAGAGAGAAAGATATGAAACCATAGAATTTCACTACAGAGCGCACAGAGAAAAGAATTTTA
>DYHD01000015.1:0-20273 GCA_020724365.1 Thermodesulfovibrio yellowstonii
TGTATTGCTGGGCAAGGATTTTAAGGCTTTTAGCTTAAAAACTTTTGACAATACTGATATAAAAGAAAGGAGGGATTTAATGAAAAAAATTATAGTAGCTCATGATGGTTCTGATGCCTCAGATAGGGCTCTTTTTAAGGCTTCTGCAATCGCTGAGAAGTTTGATTCAGAATTAACTGTAGTTTCTGCCGTGCCAAATTTATGTTTCACTGAGATAGGCATAGATTGTAACACTGTAAACAGTCTTTATAGGGCTGAAGTGGAAGGGATTATGTTGGGTCTCGTAGAACTGATGAAGGATAAAGGAATTAAGGCAGAAACACTGATAATTGAAGGTACTCCAGCTGATGTAATTGTTGATCACGCAAAATCTACAGGAGCAGATCTGATAGTAGTGGGATCAACAGGAAAGCACGCCACGGAAAGAACAATTCTTGGGAGTGTATCTTCAAAGATTGCTGCAAATGCACCTTGTGCGGTTTTAATTGTTAAATAAAAAAGGAGAGAAAGGATGAAAAAAGGTTTTTTAGTTTTACTGCTTATAGTGGTGCTTGTTGTTCCATTTATTGCATCCGCCGCAGAATTGAAATTTGGGCTTCTACCTCGTCTATCTGAGAAGGAAATGGTTGAAGGATTTACGCCTTTGGCAAAATATCTTGAAAAGGAATTGGGAGTCATAGATGGTTTTGTTCCAACCTCTGACAAAGAGTTCAGTGTCATGATAGAGGCAGGCAAGGCAGCAGGAGCATATTAATTATTATTTTAAACTAATAACAGCCATACTTAACAGGGGTATAACTGTCAGGTATGGCAATTTGAAGGAGGATATAATAAATGAAACGATATTGGTTGGCTGTGATTATAGCTTTGAGCGCAACTGTTTTTATGATGTATCAAAATGGGGCTTTTGCTGCTAAGCCAAAAGAGCCTATTACTGCAGAAGCAAAAACTGAGGAAAGTAAAATAGAAGCCTCAACTGAAGGAATAACCGCACAATTAGATAAAACATCACTTAATAATGGTGGAAAAATAACTATTACAGGCAAGGCTCCTGAAGGCAAACCTGTGTATATTGAGATATGGTCAGATGAGAAGGTTCGAGCTTCAAGATTTGATTCGGAACTAGATAAAGAAACTGGTAAAAGACCCTACATCTTTTACATAACACAAGAGATGCCAGCATACTATAAACTTTTCGTGCCTCAAGATTTCAAGGAAACATTAGAGAAAGAAAAGAAAGAAGGCAGAAAATGGAGTGTATCGAAAGTATTGAGGGATACTGGAGCGGCAGCAGTCTATAGTGCACCAGCAAAGATAAAAATTGATAGATATCAGACATCTCTGTTTGCTAGTGTCATAGGATCACGAGGTGAGCTGCTTTCACAAATGGATGCCGGAGAAAATAGAAGGAGATCAATGCAGCTTGTTAAGGCTCGATTCAGAGATCTGCCAAAGGTTTTCAGCGCAGATGTCTTAGTTGAACCTGATGGAACTTTTAAAGCTGAGATAAACATCAGGGAAGGGTTAGCTCCGGGCAAATATAATGTTGTTGCAGCAGTAGATAAAGATACAAAAGCTCAACCTCTAACATTCACAAATAATATTAGTTTTCCAACAATGTATTTAAGCAATGCGGGCACTAGCTTGAATATTTTCTTGCCTTTCTTGCTCGTTTTGGGAGTTGCAACCTTTGGTGTATTAATGGGCGCTGGCGGCGGTTTTATAATTAATCCTTTACTGGTATCTTTATGGCCGCTTCCTCATACAATCGTTGCAGGTACTGTTATGCCAACCGTCTTGTTCTCTCAGGGTAGTGGCATATTCAACTATTCAAAGATCAAATTCATACACTGGAAGCTTGGAGTTACTATAGGACTTGCTATGGTACTAGGAGGTTTCATAGGTCCCAAACTGACAGAATTAATCACTTTAGACCAGTATAAATTCGTCTTTGGAATAATATTGATTATTCTTGCAGCCCTTATGTTCTGGCAGACTACACCAGGTTATCTTGATAAGAATAAAAAAGAGCAGGCGATACTTAAAGAGTTCCAAAAAAGGGCTAAAGAATCTGCTGAAAAAAAGAAATCAAGCTAAAGAGCTAAAGGAGGATTAAAAATGGTTGTAGAATTTTGGGGACAAGAATTTAAAGTAAATACAATATTAGGCTGCATTGGTGGTTTTCTTATTGCTATTACATCTTCTATGTTCGGGTTTGGCGGTGGTCCATTTATGGTTCCGCTTATGACTGTTGGATTGGGATTACCTATGTATGTTGTTGTTGGAAGCTCACTGCTTGCCATATTCTTTAATACTGTAATGGGAACTATTAGACATTATCAATTTGGAAATTTTGATTTTCTATTCTTTTTGATAATGTTTCCTGCTGCAATACTTGCTGGCTTCATAGCTCCACAGATTGCAAAAAGGGTTAGTCCAATCTGGGTAAAGCGGGTTGCTGTAGTCGGATTGCTTATCTTAGCATTTTCATTACTGGGGCTGTTTTAAATCGTTCAGATTCATAGAGCAATTGGTCAAGTTTAAGGTTCAATGCATAGCAAGTAAACCCTCATATTGAATATTTAAAAAAGATAGATAATAATATCATTTAAAACAGAATACTTTAAGCCCTATGCGTTGAATAAAAAGAGGAGGTGTTAAATGGAAGATACAAAGTCCGTATACAGCATATGCAGCATGTGCACTGTCAGATGTGCTATAAAAGTGGAGGTCGAAGACGGTGTAGCTAAGTGGATTGAAGGCAATCCGCATGTCCCGGGTTTAGAAGGGAGTCTTTGTGCAAAGGGATCTGCCGGACTTGCCTTTCAATATGATACTGAGCGTCCACAATATCCAATGATACGGGATGGAGAGAGGGGCTCTGGAAAATGGAGAATGGCAACATGGGATGAAGCCCTTGATTATATAGCAGATAAGCTTAAAGAAATAACAGATAAGCATGGTAGTAAGTCAATAGCTCTTGTAGACAGGGGAGGTCCTTTCACTGATCTGACTAAGAGTTTCATGAAAGCGCTTAATTCGCCGAATTATCTTGATCATGACGATACGTGCGGAAAAAATACTAATATGGCATGTCAAACGCTCTTTGGATATGGCAGAACAGATATGATATATGACTGGCCGAATACCAAACATATAGTTTTATATGGAAGAAATGTCTTTGAATCATTGATGGTCAAAGAAGTAAACAGCATTCTTGATGCAATGGAAAAAGGCGCAAAGCTGACTTACATAGATTGCAGGGCTACTGTTACTGCATCAAAGGCAGACAGATTTCTCATGATTAAACCCGGGACCGACTATGCCCTTAATCTTGCTCTCATAAATGTAATATTAAATGAAAGGCTCTATAATGTGGATTTTGTGAATAAATGGGTTACAGGCTTAACTGAACTTCAGAGCTTTGTCATCCCTTATACACCTGAATGGGCTGAAAAAGAAACAGGGATACCTGCTCAGGAGATAATTAATCTCGCCCGTGACCTAAGCGATGCAAAGCCTAAAGTTATTCTTCACGGTGGGTGGATGCTTGCAAGATATTTCGATTCCTTTTACAGCAGCCGCTCAATCTATATACTGAATACATTATTGGGGAGCATCGAAACCAAGGGGGGATTGATTATTGCCAAGGGAGCGAAAGATGCAAGTAAAAAGCCTTTAAACTCCCTCGGAACTAATATTCCAGATGTCAAGGACAAGATATTTGATGCAGATATGCCAGGTAAATCTCTCGGGACAGGACATGTAGTTAATATTTATAAGGTGATAAAAACAGAAGAGCCTTATCCTGTAAGGGCGCTCTTTGTCTATCGCTATGATCTGATAGCATCTCTTCCTGATCCAGAGGCGCAGAAAAAGGCGCTCGACAATTTGGACCTTCTCGTCTCTATTGATGTTAATTATAGTAAGACAGGATGGTATTCTGATGTTCTTTTACCCGAATCTACCTATCTTGAGAGGTCAAATATTATAGGGACTCAGACAGGACCTAAGCCTGCCTTTATAATGAGGAGACAGGCAATTCTTCCAAGATATGACAGCAAGCCTGCATGGGAAATATTTACTTTACTGGCTCAGAAGATGGGAGCAGGTCAGTATTTCCCATATAAGAGCATAGAAGATATATGGAACTACCAACTCGATGGCACTGGAATAAAAATAGAAGACTTCAATGCTAAAGGATTTGTCTCTCTTGCAAAAGAAGCAATTCTTATGGGTAGAAATGATTTAAAATTCAAAACTCCATCAGGAAAGGTCGAATTTGTTTCGCAGACACTCGAAAAAAATAAGTTTCTATCATTTAAACCATATGAAAGTCCTAAAAAAACTGAAAAAGGCATATTTAGATTGACCTTTGGCAGATGCGGATATCATACCCATGCCACGACACAGAACAATCTCTATCTCAATGAGCTAATGCCTGAAAATGTCTTGTGGATAAACGAAGACGAGGCAAAGGACTTAGGTATAAAGAATGGAGACATAGTGGAGGTTTCATCAAATGGATACAGTGGAAAGATAAAGGCATATGTGACGCCATTTATACATCCTGATGCTGTATTTATGGTGCATGGCTTTGGCAATGAGATACCCATGAAGACGAGGTCATATAAAAAAGGACTGAACGACAACGCCTTTCAGATAGGTCAACTCGAATTGGTTGACCCTGTAGGAGGAGGGACGGCCTTTTTAGAATGTTTTATAACTGTAAAAAAGGCTTAAAGGAGGAGACGAGATGAGCATATACTATATTTATCAGGACCAAAAAAGATGCATAGGCTGTTATGCCTGTGAAATACACTGTAAGACATGGAACAGTGTCCCCCTGGGCCCAAGATTCTGTAGAATTATCCCTGTAGGTCCAAAAATGATAGGCAGCGTGCCGAGACAGCAGTTTATCTTTATACCATGCTTTCACTGCGAAAAACCATGGTGCGTGTCAGCATGTCCAACAAACGCAATGCAGAAAAGAACAAAGGACGGAATTGTCTTTGTTGAGCAATCCCACTGCGTTGGATGCAAGTCATGTATAACAGCGTGTCCGTGGGGAGTGCCTCAGTGGAATCCGGAGACAGGAAAAGTTATAAAATGTGATTATTGCAAAAGCAGGATAGATCAGGGTTTAAAGCCTGCATGTGTAACCAAATGCACAGGCAAATCCCTTAGATGGGTTTCTGCAGCAGAGGCGTCTTTATTGAAACGTGAGAAGTTTGCAAGGGAGATCGCCAAATTCGGGGTGATGTACTAAATCATATCTGGGAATGGCGTGTGACTCGATTTCTGAAGAAAAATAACAGTTTACCTCGACCCGGTGGGAGTCGACAGCGGGAGCCGGGCGAAACAATTTGAATAAAAACATTATGCTCATATTATAATGATATGCACTTAATAATATATATGTAATAAGATAGTTTATTTTGCAAAGAAATTGAGTTATACGCCATTTATATGCGCAACAATGACATGAAAATAATAGCAAAAGAACTTCAGACAAGAGAGTTTACCATCAGCATGGGGCCTCAACATCCTGCCACACACGGGGTATTGAGGCTTGTGCTTGACTTAGACGGCGAAACAGTAGTCAAATGCACGCCTTACGTAGGCTATTTACACAGGGGCACCGAAAAGCTCTGCGAAAACAGGACATACATATCTGCGCTGCCTTTGATGGACAGGCTTGACTACATATCGAGCATGGCAAACGATGTAGGGTATTGCATAGCAGTAGAGAGGCTTTCCGGCATAGAACCTCCTAACAGGGCAAAATATATAAGGACAATGATGTGCGAAATGACGAGAATAAGCAGCCACATAATATGGCTTGGCACTCATGCCCTTGACATAGGAGCCATGACAGTACTTCTGTATTCATTCAGGGAAAGGGAATGGATATTAGACCTGCTTGAAATGGTAACAGGGGCGAGGCTGACAGTAAGTTATCCGAGGATAGGAGGAGTTAGAAACGATATAACACAGGAATTTCTTGACAGCCTTTATAAATTCACAGAAGAATTTCCGAAGAGGATAGAAGAATACGAGACACTGATAGACCAGAACAGGATATGGCTTCAGAGGACAAAGGGCATAGGAGTGATAAGCACAGAAGAGGCAATAAACTGGGGATTGACAGGGCCGATGTTAAGGGGGTCAGGAGTTTCTTATGATGTAAGGAAGTATGCACCGTATGATGCGTATCCGTTTGTAGAGTTTGAAGTGCCTGTGGGAAGGAACGGAGATGTATATGACAGGTACAGATGCAGGATGGAAGAATTAAGGCAGTCAAACTTCATTATAAGGCAGTGCATAGAAAAGATGCCTAAAGGTTATGTGCTTGCTGAAAATGCCCCTGACCTTGATATGGCGGCAAAGGGCTGCAAAAAATTAGTTCCGGAGATGTCTCTCAGCCGTGCATTCATATGCGTGTCAGAAAAATATGAGGACATATCGCCTCCAGGAGAATTTTACTCTTCAGTTGAAGTTCCAAAGGGCGAACTCGGTTTTTATATTATTAATGACGGCAGCGGGTATCCGTACAGGGTAAGATTAAGGGCGCCTTCTTTTGTTCATGCGTCTGTTCTGCCGAAGTTGTGCGAAGGGGCGCTCATAGCTGATGTAATAGCCAATATAGGGACAATAGATATAGTTCTTGGAGAGTGCGACAGATGACAGTTAAAGAGATTGTTAAAAAGATTTTTCCTATGCTCTTTACCTACCAGAAATACCCAGAACTCAATATCCCGAATACTACAAATTCTCTTGTGTGAACACATAAATGCAATTATACCAAGTTTTTTATTTTCTTGAAAATATTAGCAACCTGATATTTTTTTCTCATTTATTGAGCTATCTATTATATATTTCTCACTTCAGGGCTTATGGTCAAAGCCGTAATGAGCATTCAATACTCGTCGATTTTCCTGTCACTGCAAGCAGCTGAAAGGTGCATACCACTCTCTCCTTCTATATTAGAGATTGCTTCCCTTCGCTTCTTTCAGTGCTAAAGGCTCATACCTACTCGCAATGACTCATTTCTATCTGCAATCTACGAATAATAGCAACTTTACATTTTATCAATTTTTTAAAACACAAAATATCCCTAGTACTCAAATAAACATGCATAAATTTGCATAAATAATAAATAATATTCATTTAACAGCATAAAAGTCATTTATTTATGTATATTAGTGCTTGCCTGTTTTTGATCATTAAGGTTATATTAGCACTCATCAATGTTGAGTGCTAATACTAAATATTTTAAAAAGGAGGAAAACTTACAATGATTAAACCACTCAAAGAAAGAGTAGTAGTTAAATACTCAAATGAAGAAATTGAAAAAACTGCTGGCGGTATTTATGTACCTGATGTGGCTAAGGAAAAACCCCAAAAGGGAACTGTAGAAGCTATCGGCTCAGAGGTTAAAGAACTCAAGGTTGGAGATGTAGTTTTGTTTGAGAAGTATTCAGGATCGAAGATTAAGCTCGATGATGTTGAGTACTTAATAATTAAAGAAGAAGATATCTTAGGCATTATTCAATAAGGAGGAGAATTAGAAGATGGCAGCAAAACAGCTTTTGTTTGATGAAGATGCAAGACAAGCAATATTAAAGGGTGTTACGATCCTAACAGATGCCGTTAAGGCTACCTTAGGACCAAGAGGCAGAAATGTAATAATAGATAGAAAATTCGGAGCACCTAATATTACAAAGGATGGAGTTACTGTAGCAAAAGAGATTGAATTGAAAGACCCCTATCAAAATATGGGTGCTCAACTCTTAAGAGAGGTCGCTTCTAAAACCTCCGATGTAGCAGGAGACGGAACAACGACAGCTACTGTCCTTGCATACTCTATTTATAGAGAAGGAATGAAATATGTGACAGCAGGTGCAAATGCAATTGATATAAAAAGAGGCATTGACAAGACAGTAGAGGTTGTAGTTGAAGAACTCAAAAAAATGAGCAAGCCAGTTGCTGAAAAGAAAGAAATAGCTCAAGTTGGCACTATCTCAGCCAACAATGATCCTTCAATCGGAGAACTCATTGCAGAAGCAATGGATAAGGTTGGAAAAGACGGAGTAATCACCGTTGAAGAAGCAAAAAGTATGGCTACAACCCTTGAGATAGTAGAAGGTATGCAGTTTGATAGAGGATATATCTCTCCTTACTTTATAACTGACCCTGAGAGAATGCAGTGCGTGCTTGATGACGCATTTTTGCTCATTCATGATAAAAAGATTTCAAGCATGAAAGACCTTCTGCCAATTCTTGAACAGATCGCAAAAATGGGAAGACCTCTTATGATTTTATCCGAAGAAGTCGAAGGCGAAGCCCTCGCAACCCTCGTTGTCAATAAACTCCGCGGCACTCTTCAGGTATGCGCAGTAAAAGCACCTGGATTTGGAGATAGAAGAAAGGCAATGCTTGAAGACATCGCTATCTTAACAGGCGGAACGGTTATTTCTGAAGATCTCGGTTTAAAACTTGAGAATGTCAAATTATCCGACCTCGGCAGAGCCAAAAAGATTAATATTGAAAAAGAAAACACTACTATCGTAGAAGGAGCTGGAGACCATGCAGCTATTCAAGGTAGAGTAAGACAGATCAAAGCTCAAATTGATGAAACCACTTCAGATTATGATAGAGAAAAGTTACAGGAAAGACTTGCCAAGCTTGTCGGCGGTGTTGCAGTTATAAATGTGGGCGCTGCTACTGAATCTGAAATGAAGGAGAAAAAGGCAAGGGTTGAAGATGCTCTAAATGCAACTAGAGCAGCCGTAGAAGAGGGCATAGTTCCTGGTGGAGGCGTAGCACTCTTAAGATGCATTAAAGCTCTTGATGAGCTTAACTTGGAACATGACCTTCAGATAGGCGTTAAGATAGTAAGAAGGGCTTTAGAAGAACCAATCAGGCAGATTATCTTTAATGCAGGACTTGAGGGCTCAATCATAGTTGAGAAGGTCAAAGAATCAACTGATATTAATTATGGATTTGATGCTTATAAAGAAGAATACACTGATATGCTAAAATCAGGCATTATAGATCCAACAAAAGTGACCCGTTGGGCACTACTTAATGCAGCCTCAGTAGCAGGTCTCATGCTCACTACAGAGGCTATGGTAACCGAAATCCCTGAAGAAGAAAAGAAGATGCCCGCAATGCCAGGCGGTGGAATGGGTGATATGTATTAATTATATATTATCCTTTTGATAAAGGATATTTTAACCGAATTTTTGATAAAAGGCAGTGAGCACTAAAAACTTGCTGCCTTTTTATTTTTACCTAAAAAGATATTCAATTTGTGAAATAAAAAGGGATATCCGAGTCACACCCGAATATCCCTTTTGTGAACTATTATTTAAATCTTATTGCCTATTTGCTACGAGATTATCAACAACTGCAGGATCAGCAAGTGTGCTGGTATCTCCGAGTTGGTCAATATCTCCTGATGCAATTTTCCTGAGAATTCTTCTCATAATCTTTCCGCTTCTGGTCTTTGGAAGACCTGGAGCAAACTGGAGCTTATCAGGCGTTGCGATTGGTCCGATAACGGTTCTGATATGAGCTACGAGCTTCTTTTTAAGGTCATCTGAAGGCTCAATACCTTCTTTAAGGGTAACATAGCAATATATACCTTCACCCTTGATATCGTGCGGGAATCCGACGACTGCAGCCTCTGCAACTGTTTCATGAGCAACCAATGCTGATTCCACTTCAGCAGTTCCGAGTCTGTGACCTGAAATATTGATAACATCATCAATTCTACCAAGCAGCCAGTAATAGCCGTCTTCGTCCTGTCTTGAGCCATCGCCAGTCAGATAATATCCTGGATAGGCTGAGAAATAAACCTCTTTGATTCTCTTATTTTCAAGGTCGCCATAAGTTCCTCTGAGCATGCCAGGCCAAGGCTTTTCAATAAGGAGGTAACCGCCTTCATTGGGTTCTGCTGGAGAGCCATCCTGTTTAACAATTTTAGGGACTATTCCGAAGAAAGGTCTTGTTGCTGAACCCGGCTTCTGAGGTATTGCACCTGGGAGTGGAGTAATCATGAATCCGCCTGTCTCTGTCTGCCACCATGTGTCAACTATAGGGCATTTTGTTCTACCGACATTCTTATAATACCACATCCATGCCTCTGGGTTAATTGGCTCACCAACTGAACCAAGAATTTTAAGAGATGATAAATCATAGCTTAATGGCCATTTCTCGCCTTCTCTCATGAGAGATCTGATAGCTGTAGGAGCTGTGTAGAAAATGCTGACCTTATGTTTATCTACAATCTCCCAGAACCTGCCCGGATTAGGATATGTAGGAATACCTTCGAACATCAGGCTTGTAGCGCCAAAGGATGTAGGTGCAAATAAAACATAGCTATGACCAGTTACCCAGCCTATGTCAGCAGTGCAGAAATGGATATCCTCTGGTTTTACATCGAATGTATATTGGAAAGTAATGTTTGTAAATAATAGGTAACCACCGGTAGTATGTAGAACACCCTTAGGTTTGCCAGTTGAACCAGATGTATAAAGAATAAAGAGTGGATCTTCAGCGTCCATCCATTCTGGTTCACAATATAAAGATATGTCTTTATCTGCCATTAATTCATGCCACCATAAATCCTTGCCTGCTTCAAAAGCAACCTGCCCGCCTGTTCTTTTTACAACGATTGTATTCTTAACTGAAGGGCACTCCTTGAGTGCTTCATCCACATTAGCTTTAAGTGGAACAGGTTTGCCGCCTCTTACGCCTTGGTCGGCAGTAATTACAGCACAAGACTGCGCATCTTGTATCCTATCTCTTAATGCCTGAGAACTGAAGCCGCCAAATACAACACTAAAAATAGCCCCGATTCTAGAGCATGCAAGCATCGCTATTGGCAGTTCAAGGATCATTGGTAGATATATAGATACTCTATCGCCTCTTTTAACGCCTAATTTTTTTAGGACATTTGCAAACTTATTCACTTCGTAGGATAATTGTTGGTAAGTCAGAGTCTTGTATTCGCCTCCATCGGCTTCCCAGATGAGAGCTGCTTTGTTCCTTGTTGCAGAATTAAGATGCCTGTCAATGCAGTTATATGATACATTGAGTTTACCGCCCTGAAACCATTTAATATAGGGCTTATGGAAATCGTAATCAAGGACTTTATCCCAAACTTTAAACCATGTCAAACGATTTGCTGCTTCTTTAGCCCAAAAGCCTTCAGGGTCTTCAATTGATTCCTTGTACATCAGTTCATAGTCGAACATGCTTTTAATATACGATTTCTCCACATACTCCTTTGGAGAAGGGAACACCCTTTTTTCTTCATACACCACAGATATCTCTTTCTTTTCCGACATACTTCAACTCCTCCTTCTTAATTTTATTTGGTTTATAATAGCTGAAATCAGCTATTATAAACCAAATAATCTCTAAAATATCAAGTTTTTTTTAGTCCTCAGCGCCAACACCCAGATAAGTTCTTAATTTTTCATCTTCGAACATCTCTTCTGCCCTCTTTTCAGGTGTCATAAGAGATATAACATAACCAGCGAGGAAGGCAGCAGGTAGAGATATAATGCCCGGGTTTTTCAATGGGAATATAGCTTCTTTATATTTCATAACATCAATCATAACTGTAGGACTTATAGCTATGAGACCAACTGAAAGGAAGAGTCCTGTTAGCTGACTTGCAACTGCGCCTGATGTAGTAAACTTCTTCCAGAACATTGACAAAAATAATGCAGGGAAGTTAGCACTTGCAGCAACGGCAAACGCTAAACCGACAAGGAATGCAACATTCTGTCCCTTAAATACGATACCCAAAGTTATAGCAATAGCTCCGAGGAACAATGTCGAAAGCTTTGCAATCTTAACTGACTCTTTCTCTGTTGCAGTCCCACGACGAATAACATTAGCATAAAAGTCATGGGCAAGTGCAGCAGCACCAGCAAGGGTTAAGCCTGCGACGACTGCGAGAATTGTTGCAAAAGCAACCGCCGCTAAGAAGCCGAGGAATAATGTTCCACCAAGAGCCTCTGCAAGAAGCGGGGCTGACATATTGCCGCCTTTATCAAATCTTTGAATAACTTCCCTTCCACCAAGTGATGCAGCACTAAAGCCAATGATAAATGTGAGGATATAGAAATATCCAATCCATCCTGTTGCCCATGCAACCGACACCCTTGCTGCTTTTTGATCTGGGACGGTGTAGAATCTCATGAGAATATGAGGCAGACCGCAAACACCAATCATCAAAGCTATTCCAAGTGAGACAGTATCAATTGGGTTAGCAACGAGAAGTCCGGGAAGGAATGCAGCCTCTCCATATCTGTCTCTAACGCTATTGAAAAGTGCGTCCAAATCGAAGTTGAATGTAAAGAGAGAGAATAAGACAACGAGTGTTGCGCCTCCGATGAGGAGCCCAGCCTTAATGATCTGAACCCATGTTGTGGCAAGCATGCCTCCGAAGAGGATATAGGAAATCATAACTATACCAACTATAACAACTGATAGTTCATATGGGAAACCAAGAAGAAGTCTTATTAAAGTACCAGCTCCAACCATCTGTGGGATTAAATAGAAGATAACTGTAACGAGGGTTGCAATAGATGCACATGTTCTGACTGGTTTCTGGCTAAGTCTGTATGCAACAACATCAGCATAGGTAAATTTACCAAGATTTCTGAGGGGTTCTGCTATAAAAAGCAGCAGAATAGGCCATCCAACGAGCCATCCAACTGAAAATAGAAGTCCATCATATCCTCTTGTTGCTACTAATCCTGCTATACCTAAAAAGGATGCAGCACTCATGTAGTCGCCGGCAAGGGCTAAACCATTCTGAAAACCTGTTATTGACCTTCCTGCAGCATAAAATTCCTTTGCTGTTTTAGTCCTTTTTGATGCCCAATAGGTAATTCCCATTGTTATGATAACAAAGATTGCAAAAAAGAATATTGTTTCAGCACTAACCTGTCCTAATGCAGTAGCTTTTTCTGGCATTTCTTACCTCCTTATCTTGTCTTTTACTTTTTCAACAAGATTATCATAAGTTTTGTTAGCCCATGCTACATAAATAACCGTGATTAAGATGGTAGACGCAAGGACAAAAACACCAATCGGGATACCTACATATATATCGGCTATTTTGTTAGCAAAAAACGGCCTGTTATAAGCCATAAGAAGGACGAACCCATAATACAGAATGAAGACAAGCGAACCAAGTATCAGTGAAACCCGCCATTTACTGCTTTTAAGCTGTTTGAAATCAGGATCCTCAAGAATTTGATCTCTTTTCATTGACATAAAAACACCCCCTAAATTTTTTAAAAGTTTACTATCTCCCCAGATAATCTATATCTGGCCTCAGTGCTAAATGGACTTCCGAAACTCAGCAAATCTCCTATCCTTCTGATGCCAGCTCCGATAAGCAGCGGAATAAAGCGTTGGAAAAGCTGAGCAGTAATGAATGCATCTATAAGGGCGTCATGAGCACCATTGACAGGTATGCCAAATCGCTTAGCTAATTCATATAGTTCAACATCCCCTGGATAAGAGATAAAAATGTCCCGTTGAGCATACTTTTTCTTTAGATATCCATATATAAGAGAAGTATCAAGCACTGGATTACGCATAACGGAACCTAAGATCCTCCTCACCTCCTTATTAATAAAACTCATATCTATAGACACGAAGTGCCCTATGATTATGTCCATTCCACAGAAGTTAAGAAATTCTCTTATAACTCCTTCGATTAAAGGCTTTTTCTCAACTTCTGCTGGGGTAATTCCATGAATTAAGATGCTCTCTGATTTCATATTGCATTGGGGTTTTATGAGTTTATGAAAGGCTTTTCCGAGTTCAATCCGCCTGCCATCCATTTTGACAGCCCCAATAGATATGATTGAGTCTTTAGTTTCATCAAGACCTGTGAGTTCTGTATCTATTACAACATACTGCTGATTTGTGATAGAATACTCACTATCATATAGTTGTAGTTCTCTTTTTCTTAATCTCATTCTTGTAGTTACCATATCATAGCCTTATATCTTTCGATTATTAGATCTTGAACGTTCGAGACAACCTGAAAGGCTTCTTTAATCGTTCTTCTTTCAAGGTTGCTTAGTCTGTCAGGATTAATAAAGTTATTAGGCTGTCTTCTCTCTTTTATCTGTTCAAACTGATTTTGTATCCTCAGCAGCATAATAAACTCAAATGCATGTTCAAGTTCATCTCCATGTTCTTTTATGATCTGATGTTTATCTCTAAGGGCTTCTATCCTTTCAAGTGTGGATGTCTCTCTAATACGCTTTTCCAGAGCAAATAATCTCGCTATATCGACAATAGGAGCTATGCCTTTTGTTTTGAGGTCAAGTTGATCCTTATGTTCTCCACTTTTTTCAACAACAAAGGTTTTTAGAAAACCAAGCGGAGGCATGTTCTTAATAGCCATATTTGCTACATGGCCTAAAAAAACCTTTTGCTCTCTAAGCAGATAAATGACATAATCCCTAAGAAGCTCAGAAAGATTAAAGTCGCCATACACAGGTCTGAAATCAAGAAAAATTATTGAATTAAGAATTGCTTCAGAAGTAGGGACTAAAATCCAATTTGAAAAGTTCCTTTTCCATGCCTTAAGAGGCTGGCACCATCTGGGATTACTTGCCATATAATCAGCAGGGCAAGGCGGAAAGCCACATCTCAAAAGAGCTTCTCTCACAAACACAGTGAATTCAGCAAAATACTCTTTTATAGTTTCATTGTCAGCATCTGAAACAGGGTCTTCATAAATAATCGCGTTATCCTGATCGGTTTTGAAGGTCTGCTCTTTTCTTCCTTCACTCCCAAAAACTATCCAACAATATGAAACAGGTGAATCTCCAAATTTCTGCTCAGCAATTTCAAGAATCTTTCTGATTAATCTATCATTTATCTCAGAAATTACCCGTCCAATATCACCAGATCTAACGCCTTCTTTCAATAAAAGTCCGACAATATTATCTACCCTTTTTGATAGCGGGACCAATCCTTCTATGCTTTGTTGATTCTCGATGTCCTTTACAAGGGCTACGGGAGATGTTCCCTGAAAAAGCATTAAATCATGATTAGTTAAAATCCCTTTGAGTGAGCCATCTTTTATTACAAGCAAGTGGTGCACATTATGTTTGATCATTTTTAGAAGAGCTTCAAAGCCATACTCCTTTGCATCTGCCCTAATAATAGGAGGGCTCATTATATCTTTTATTGGGTCACTCAAGCTTCTTCCTTTGGCAACAACTTTATCTCTAAGATCTCGGTCAGTCACAATTCCTACAGGAGTATTGTTTGAATTTGAAAGAATCAGAGCGCTTATTTTCCTCTGAGACATGATGTTTGCGGCTTCCTGTATAGATATGTCCGGAGATGCTGTTATAACCTTTTTTGTTGCGAGTTCTTCTATCGGTGTGGTGAAAAAGATGTTGCCTCCGACACTGTATGGAAGGCTCTTGCGGTGGATTTCTTTATACGCTTTATCGAGAAATTTACTCAAAAATGATTTATGGAAAAACTCTCTTACGGCAGGATTGGTTTTGATGAGTTCAGCTATAATATCGAGTTTTAAAAGATAACATATCGTGTCTTCTACAGCTACAACATTGGCTCGCGATGCCCCCGAGTCAAATAAAGCAAGATATCCTATTAAATCACCGTCACCTCTGTAATCAATTATGACTTCATCAGCTTCACTAAAACCGAGTGAAACCTTAGCGCCTCCTTTTTTTATTACCCTGATATGTTCTCCAAGCGGACCGCCCTGATAAACTATAGTGGTCCCTTTAGGGTAGAACTCCATTGAAACATCTTTTGTGATTGTTTTAAGTGTTTCCTCATCGAGAAACTGGAATGGAGGAACCTTTCGTAGATAATCTATGACTTCTTCGATTACATTATACATTTGAGAATATTTGTGGCAATTAGTATGCCTAAGGTGTGATAAAATACTTTAATATATTTATAAATTTATGAAATGAGGGGATAGCATCTAAGAATGGTTTTATCCTAAAAACACTTTAATTAGTGCGGCAATGTGATTGTCAGTTGCCGACATTCTATCTTTATAGAGTACTTTTTAGCTTTGATTTTTGAATTTTAAATCTTGAATTGTCTTTTTTAATCACTGTTTTAGGATGCGGTTTCTGGCTTTAAATTGAATAAAAAGAGGGGGGTATTAAAATTTTAAGATTAGCTTTATAGTTTGGATATTTCAAAACATGCTACTTAAGGTTGCATAAAATGTGTTAAAAAGTAACCTTATTTTTTAAAAATTCCCCATCTTTTTCTTTTTTCCCACAATGCCTTTCTGGTAATACCAAGCATTGATGCGAGTTCCTGTTCACTGCATTTTGATTGATATTTCATGATTGTCCTTTTTGTAAATTCTTCTATTGAAAGTGGTAACGATGTCTGGTCAAAAGTATCTGCATCGATATTTTTGATTTCTTCTGGTAAATGCTTCAACCCAATAGAATTGGAATCACATAAAAGGACTGCCCTTTCAATTACATTTTGCATTTCTCTAATATTACCAGGCCAATAATAGCTTTTTAAAATCTTCATAGCATCTTCATCTATAGGCTTGATAGGTTTATTCATCTCAAGGGAATACTTTTCAACGAAATATTTTGCAAGGATTTGTATGTCATCACCGCGTTCTCTAAGAGGGGGCAATTTAAGTGTTATGACCTTAAGCCGATAATATAAATCCTCCCTAAATTTGCCTTCTTTGACAGAATTATATAAATCACTATTGGTAGCAGCAATAAATCTTATATCAACCTTTTTGCTTTGCAAAGAGCCAATAGGTCTAATCTCTTTATCATCAAGCACCCTTAAAAGCTTAACCTGAAGATGAGGACTCAAATCCCCTATTTCATCAAGGAAAACAGTGCCTTTGTCAGCTTCCTCAAACAGCCCTCTCTTTGAATATATAGCCCCAGTAAATGATCCTTTTGTATGACCAAAAAGTTCCGATTCAAGAAGATGCTCAGGTATTGCACCGCAATTAATCGCTACAAAAGGAGCTTCAGCCCTATTGCTGTTAGAATGAATTGCCTTTGCAATAAGTTCCTTCCCAGTGCCTGTCTCACCGAGAAGCAAGACATTGCTTTTTGAATTGGCGATCATCTTAACTTCTTCTATAATTGCCTTGATAAGTGGGCTTTGCCCGACTATACTAGAAAAATCATATTTAGGAACCGCGGAAACAGATGTTTTTTTAGACTTTGCATCATACTCCTTGATAGAAAGCTGAGTCAATGCATTTCTTACCAGCAACTTAATCTCGTCATGGATTACTGGCTTTATAATATAATCGTAGGAACCTAATCGGAAAGCTTTAATCGCCGTTTCGAGGGTTGCATAAGAAGTCATTACGATAACTATTGTCTCAGGATACCTGTCTTTGACCTTTGAAAGAAGCTCGATACCATCTTTGCCGGGCAAAATGATATCAGTTATTATAATATCATACGGTTCGGCATCAAGGGCTACAAGTGCTGCTTCAGCACTATAAACTGCGGTAACATTATAAGACTCTTTCACAAAAAGTCTTTTTAAGGAGACGCATAGAAGCTCATCATCTTCAACAATCAATAATCTATGAGACATCGCTGCCCTCTTTGATTATTCATTATTTAAATTAAACTATTTTGAAGTTAATTTTCAAATACAAAATAAAAAGCGGGGGGGATTCAGCTTTCCCTCTCCGCTTTTATTAGTCGTTTATTACGCTGTCTCGTAAGTTAAATATATTCATCTGATCTTACTTTGCCAAAAGCCATTGCCAGAGGGGGATAACATTAATTTCCCCGGCCTCTGTTTTAATCAATTCTTTCTGCTCTGATGTCACGACAGTGCCCTCCTTTAGAGAGAGTCTCTTCATTGCTTCAACCAATCCTCTGATTTCCCTCTCTCTTGTTTCCGGGGGCTCCATTTCGTAACTCACATTCAGTAGGTGTTCCTTGCCTCCTAATGTGTAATAGAAATCCACTTCCTGCTTCCCTTTGAAATAGTATATTTTTTCTGTTTTTCTTCTCAGTTCAAGAAAGACAATGTTCTCAAAAACCCTCCCTATGTCCATAGATAAGGGATAGTCCATCGTAGTCTTAAAGCCTACATCCACACTGCAAATCTTCCTTGGGTTGCGCCATTACTCACGTACTGATTTCGCATATATCGGCACAGTGAACAGGGCGTATGCGTCCTCAAGGTAAGATATATACTCATAGACAGTATTGCGTGAAATGCTCAGCCCCTCAGACTTAAAGTCATTATAAAGTTTATTGAAGCTCACGAGCGTCGAGATATTGGCATAACAGAACTTGATCAGCCGTTTTAAAAGGAATGTGTTTGAAATGCTGTAACGCTCAATCACATCCCTGTACATGATGAGATCGATATACTCCTGAAGTGTCTTTATGAAAACAGCCTGATTATAATTTATTATCTCCGGGAATCTACATCTTATAAGGCAGTCTGCCAATACATTTTTTATCCTTGCCTGAGACTTCGAGGAATGAATGTCCGGCTTAATCCCCTTGAATCTCAGGAATTCGCTGAAAGAAAGGGGGAATACCTCATAGCTCAATGTTCTTCCTCTCAGGGCAGTGGCGATCTCCTTGCTTAACAACTTAGCGGATGAGCCTGTGAGAAAGATATCGCAGTTTTCAGTGTCATACAGGCGTCTGATGAACTTCTCCCAATTCTGAACATTCTGAATCTCATCAAAGAGGAAATAGACCTTCTCATTCTTTTTGTCCGGATACATCTCATAATAGGCATCCAGAAGGGTGTTAAGGTCTTTCAGCACAAGAGGGAAGAGCCTGTCATCCTCAAAATTGATATAAACGATATTCTTCGGGTCAGCGGTTTTTCTGATCTTGTTGATTATCGAGTAAAGGACATGAGTCTTTCCGCTTCTCCGCACTCCGATAAGTGATATAATCTTGCCTGCATCCAGAGGGATTTTCATGTCCCTGTCCATTACATAGGACAGGTCATTTTCCTGAGAATCGGCTATGAGTCTTTTAAAAATATCCTTCTGCATTCTGTACCTCTATATAGGTAAAGTATAAACCATTTATTAACCTCTGTAAAGGGTAAAAATAATCTTCTACGGGATATGCCAATCATGTTACTAACATTTAATTTGCAAATAGTAGAACCATATGTAAATCAATATCTACTTAATTCCGCCTTGCGATATTTGGCAGCCAGAGGCTCGAAACAAATTCTGTGCTTCTTAGTATTCATTTCTGTAAAGCTGCCTACTTCTCCCCAAACAGCCTATCCCACTCCTCAAGGACAAGGCGGCGGGTGCGATATTCGCCATACTGCTTTATCTCTTTTTCTTTCAGTACCCTGAAGGTTTCACCCGGAAAGTTCGAGCCATAGACATCCTGCGGATCAAGGATGTATCGCAGCTCGTCACGGGTGAGAAAGAATGCATATTCAGTTTTTGCAATTGAACTATTAGAAGTTGTAAAAAGACAGAACTTATAACGACTGTCTACAGCAGGAAACAGCTTTTCTCTGTTTTCAAAATCAAACAAACTTGCCAGCGCTTTTTTCTCATTAAGGCTTCCAAAGAAGTCTTTACAAGTATCATCTGTAGCAATCCCTGTCGGCACGATAATACCTGCCCGTCCGTGAGGATTGAGAACCCGCCGCGACAACTCTGTAAATAGGGCATAGGTGTTAATATCGCCAACTGCTGTTAAGGGGAACCGCTCGCTTACTCTTACAAACCTGCTATCTGATTCAGCGTCGTGTTTAGTTTCCTCAAATTCTTTAAGAAGCTCAGGATTTGATTCAGCGAGCTGGCTTATCAATCTCGTTCTTGCGGCTTTGTTGGGTGCAGTAGCTATCTCTGGATCACGGGTTGCAAAGAATTCCTGCTCCTGAAGCTTTATCAGTTCCCACGGCGGATTGCCAAGTATGACATCAAAGCCCCCCTCACCCTTTCATCCCTCTCCCCGAAGGGGCGAGGGATGAAAGGAAATAGATTTTATCGATTTTGAACTAAACAACTATAAAAGTAAGATTATAAACGCTGATGTTATCAGAGAAAACTTTAAGGTGTTTAAAAAGGTTTATGATCATCTTACAATGGATGAAAAATATAATTTGATGCATCTTTTAATAAAAAATATCGTGTATTATGAAGATGCTAAATCTGATAAGAAGAACAAGAAGAAAGGTAGGATTAAAATGGGTCTATTGAAGTTGCCGCCAATAGA
>DYHD01000015.1:20283-38426 GCA_020724365.1 Thermodesulfovibrio yellowstonii
CCCTCTGAAAATCAACACAGCAGATGGTTTTGCTGAGAGTAGCGTCTGGCGGGGCGGACGGGGATCGAACCCGCGACCTCCGACGTGACAGGCCGGCGTTCTAACCGAGCTGAACTACCGCCCCAAACAAAAATCTGCTTTGCAGATTTTTGAGTTCAAAGTTGAAAGTTTAAAGGTGAAAGTTTTTAATAATTCATTTCATCTTCAACCCGCAACTTTCAACCTTATAGCTTTTAACTCCAATTTTGCTACAGGCAAAATTGGCGAGTAGGCGGAACAGGGATCGAACCTGTGACCCCAGCCTTGTAAGGGCTGTGCTCTCCCGGCTGAGCTATCCGCCCGTTTCACAAATAAATATAACATCAAGTTAAAGAAACGGCTTGTGCAGGAAAAAAGCTATTCTTTAATATCAGAAGCTAAGCAAGTAATCATAACTTTTTTTATAATTCATTGTCAATTGCAATCTACTACCTAAAAATAGAGATAGAAAGTTATCATTTCGAGTGAGTGAGCCGAAGCCCTTCGTCTGCCTGTGCGTAGCCTGACTGCGAGCGGACTCATTCAGGTAGGCATGCAGACAGGGTGTTCGAAATAGCAGATAAATCAAATGGGTTACAATCCTACCTCTGCTTTAGGGAACAGTTTTTTGGTTGAAAGGCTTAATTGTTTTATGATATTGTATTAGTTTATTAAATCAAACGCCTTATTAATAGTTTTCTCTGATGGTTCCTAATGGCAGATTTGCATTTAGCATTCATTGCCATAAGGTTAAAGAGAAAAGGCGGAGGCAAAACCATGGAGGTTAAAAAATGGGTGTTGTAACAATGAAGGAATTGTTGGAATCAGGTGTCCATTTCGGACATCAGGTAAAAATTTGGAATCCAAAGATGAAGAAATATATCTTTGGAGAAAGAAACGGTATTCATATAATTGATTTGCAGAAGACTCTCAAAGGTCTTGAAGAGGCATATGCATTTATTAGAGATGTCGCTGCTGCAGGCAAATCACTTCTTTTAGTTGGAACTAAAAAACAGGCTCAAGATTCCATCTATGAAGAAGCCATAAGGGCGGGCGCCTTTTATATCAATAATAGGTGGCTTGGTGGTATGCTTACGAACTTTGTCACAGTCAGAAAAAGCATTGAACAACTTAAAAAGATTGAAATGATGAAAGAAGACGGCACTTATAATGTATTGACTAAAAAAGAGGTCGCCAGCCTTGAAAAAGAAAGGACAAAACTCGAAAAAAATTTAAGTGGAATAAAGGAACTTCAAAGTTTGCCTGGAGCTCTTTTTGTTATTGACCCTCGAAAAGAAAAAATCGCCGTAGCTGAAGCCAAAAGGCTTTCTATTCCTATTGTTGCCGTTGTTGATACAAATTGTGACCCTGATGAAGTGGATTATGTTATTCCTGGCAATGATGATGCAATAAGGGCAATTAAGCTGCTTTCATCAAAGATAGCTAACGCATATCTTGAAGGAAAAGGGATTCTCTCTAAGAGTCTTGAAGCAGAGATAGAAAAAGGTGAGATAGAGGAAAAGATTATGCAGGAAGTTGAAGAAGAGGCTACAATCAAGGAGGCTAAGCAATGACAATATCAGCCAACTTAGTCAAAGAATTACGGGAAAGAACAGGCTCTGGGCTAATGGGCTGCAAGAAGGCACTATCTGAATGTCAGGGTGACTTAGAAAAGGCAATAGACTGGCTTAGACAGAAAGGTCTTGCTGCTGCATCAAAAAAATCTGGTAGAAAGGCATCTGAGGGGTTAATAAGTTCTTATATTCATATGGATAAGATAGGTGTTCTGGTTGAAGTCAATTGTGAAACAGATTTCGTTGCTCGGACTGACGACTTTAAGAATCTCGTAAAAGATATTGCCATGCACATTGCTGCTGCAAATCCATCATACTTATCACCATCAGATATCCCAGAAGCTATAAAAGACAGAGAAAAAGAGATTTATAAAGCTCAAATAACTAATAAGCCAGCAAATATTGTAGATAAGATTGTAGAAGGAAAACTTGAGAAGTTTTATACAGAGAATTGTCTCACTGAGCAGATTTTTATAAAAGACCCTGAACAAAAACAAAAAATCAAGGATTTAATTACAGAAAAGATTGCCAAACTTGGAGAAAATATCGTTTTGAGAAGGTTCGTAAGATTTCAATTAGGCGAGAGTCTTCAAGAGATTGAAGCAGAAAAATAATGAAAAGAACAAAGCAGGAAAATAAGAAAAAACCAAATATTTTGTATAAAAGAATTTTATTAAAACTCAGTGGCGAAGCTCTTATGGGCGATAAAGGGCATGGCATAGACCCTGCCACCGCTGAGTTTATAGCTTCTGAAATAAAAAAGGTTGTAGATATTGGAACAGAGGTAGCAATAGTGATTGGAGGAGGCAATATCTTCAGAGGCATTGAGGCATCAGTTAAGGGTATTGAAAGAGCATCAGCCGATTATATGGGCATGTTGGCTACAGTTATTAATGCTCTTGCTCTTCAGAATGCGATAGAGAAGCTTGGACTCCAAACAAGGGTTCAATCTGCAATTGAGATGAAGGCATTAGCTGAATCATACATAAGACGGAAGGCGATAAGACATCTTGAAAAAGGCAGGGTAGTAATATTTGCAGCAGGTACAGGTAATCCTTACTTTACAACAGACACTGCTGCAGCACTTCGTGCTATTGAAATAGGTGCAGAAGTAATCCTAAAAGGCACCAAAGTTGATGGAGTTTACACTTCCGATCCCTTGAAAGATCCTTCTGCAAAGAAGTTCGATGTAATATCTCATTTTGATGTATTAAAATATAATTTAAGGGTTATGGATGCAACTGCAATAACTCTATGTAGGGAAAATAGTATCCCTATAATTGTATTCAATCTGCAAAATCAAGACAGCATTAAAGAGATAATCTATGGCAAGAAAATAGGCACACTCGTTAACAGTCAAGATACCTGAAAAGAAACTTAAAGATAAGATCGAATATACTTTGACAAATCTTTCTTGAAAAACAGCAAGACTTGTCTCGAATGAACATGAGAGATTTCTCGCGGAGACTGCCCTGAGCCAGGAAAGATTTCTCGCTCCGTTCGAATGACAGAGTAAGGGTTCGGAGTGTTAACTTTCTATATCTACTTTTAGGCTGTTCTTT
This sequence comes from Thermodesulfovibrio yellowstonii, assembly GCA_020724365.1. Taxonomy (GTDB): domain Bacteria; phylum Nitrospirota; class Thermodesulfovibrionia; order Thermodesulfovibrionales; family Dissulfurispiraceae; genus DYHD01. The sequence continues at coordinate 23,438 of DYHD01000015.1, forward strand.
AATAAGTTAATACCGTTCAATTTATTTTATGAAATCAGATATTTATTAATAATCCCTAATATAAGGTGGAGTTAATTATGCAAGATTTTAAAAAAAAGGCAACCGAACGGATGAATGCAACGATCAGTGCACTTAAAAAAGATCTGTCTTCTATAAGAACGGGAAGAGCGTCTTTATCCTTGCTGGATGGAATAACCGTTGATTATTATGGGTCTCCAGTTCCAATAAGTCAGGTTGCAACGCTCGGCATTCCTGATAGTAAGCAGATAGTTATTCAACCATGGGAACAGAAACTTATTTCTGCAGTTGAAAAAGCAATTCTAAAATCTGACCTCGGCCTCACACCTATGAATGACGGTAAAATTATAAGGATTACCATACCTGCTCTTACAGAAGAACGTAGGAAACAACTTGCAAAGGTGGTTAGAAAAAAAGCCGAAGAGACTCGGATAGCCATTAGAAATATAAGACGGGATATAAATGAGGAATTAAAAAAAAGCGAGAAGGACAAACAACTTAGTGAAGATGATGCCAAAAGGCTTCAAGGAGAGATACAGAAAATAACCGATTCTTTCATCAATAAGGTTGAAGAGGTAATCATTAATAAAGAAAAAGAGATTATGGAAGTATAATAGAACATTTCTGTATTCAGGCTATAACTATAAGAAGATATTATCTCAAGCGAAGCGACAAATTTAAGCATCGCTACGATTCAATTAAGTTAAACCTTCGGCTTCTCTGAATGACATCAAAACTTAGTTTTTTAACAGGCTGGTAAGGCAGGTTAATCTTTTATTTTGTTGTTTATTCAAATCTTAAGCATATCTGACTTCGTTTGAAAAAGGGGGGGGAGAGAATGACAGATAACAAGCAGAAAAAAAAGGCACAAGAGGCAATTGAAAAAGAAGAAAATGAAAGGAAAGAAAGCCTAATTCGACTTTTAGTTAAAATGCGTGAAGATATTATCAAGGAAGCTAAGAGGGAGATCAAAAAATTCAAAGATGGTGAAAAAAAACAGATTGTAGAAACTGTCATGGATGATGGGGATATGTCACTTGTAGATCTTGCAGAAGATATCAGTCTAAAACAGCTTTCTGCCCATAGGGAAAGACTCATTAAAATTGATGAGGCGATTCGCAAAATAAATGAAAATACATATGGCTGGTGCGAAGACTGTGGAGATGAAATAAGTGTTGAAAGATTGAAAATAATCCCATTTGCAACTCATTGCAGAGACTGTCAAGAAAAAAAAGAAATTCTCGATAAGATAAGGCAGTCAGAAGATTAGCTTTAGTAATTAATCCTCTGGAGATATAAACCTCTTGCAGGCGCAGTTGTGCCTGCACATCTTCTATCTTTAGAGAAAAGGATCTTTTCCATATCGTCTGGATTCCATCTTTTCCTTCCAATTTCAATAATAGTCCCTATAATATTTCTTGCCATATGCCTTAGAAAGGAATCGGCTTCAATAGATACTTTTATAAAGCTTCCTTTTTGTGCAAATGTCATAAAATCAATCTTATCAAAAGCCTCTATTGAAATAGAAAAAATTGTTCTTACAGTAGTCTTTGCACCACAGCCACTGCCTCTGAATGAGGAAAAATCATGCTTACCTAACAAGCATTTTACTGAAGCAGTCATAGCATTAAAATCCAAATTATAGCCAATATTCCATAAATATCTTGCTAAAAATGGAGTTATGACATTAAAATTTGCTATTAAATAGCAATATGTTTTACTTTTTGCATCGAATCGTGGATGAAAACCGAGGTCTTTTTCTGCAATTTCATGAATTCTGATGTCATCAGGCAAAATGGCATTTAAAGCCCTCAGTATGACCTCAATCTCAAGAATAGAAGTTGTCTTAAAAGATGCAATCTGAGATAAGGCGTGCACCCCCGCATCTGTTCTGCCTGCAGCAATTACTTGGCAATATTGCCCTGTCAGCTTATAGATTGCTTCCTGCAGAACACCCTGTATGGTTAAAATTTTAAAGGATGGTTGAATTTGCCAACCTTTATAATTAGTGCCGTCATATTGTATATTTAAGGTTATATTTCTCATGTAAAATAGTTTATCATAATACCAATTCCGATATAAGGATTTTTTGAAAATATTTAGGATGTTATATGAATTTTGATGAAATCACACAAGAGATCAGAACAAAAATTGATATTGTTGATCTAATAGCAGAGTACATTGATCTTAAGAGGTCAGGTCAGAACCTAAAAGGTTTATGTCCCTTTCATTCCGAAAGGACACCTTCATTTATGGTAAGCCCCTCAAAGCAGATATTTCATTGTTTTGGTTGTAACAAAGGAGGAGATATTTTCACTTTCATAATGAACTATGAAAATATTGCTTTTTCTGATGCAGTTTCGTTGCTTGCTCAAAAAGCTGGTATTCAGATATCGTCATCAAAAACCTCTCAATTCAATAAAAGCCTGAAAGAGAAACTTTATTCTATCAATACAGAGGCAATGAATTTCTATGCTGAATGTCTTAAGAGGTCACAACAACCTCTTTTATATTTAAAGGAAAGGGGTGTTAAAGAAGAGTCTATTGAAAAGTTTTCTCTAGGATTTACAGGAAATGAAAAAAACTCCCTCTTTAACCATTTAAAAAAACAAGGCTTTGAAGAACAGGATATTAAGGCATCAGGTTTAGCAGTTTTTTATGATAACAAGTATCATGATTTTTTCAGATTTAGGATAATATTTCCCATTTTTGATATCAGAGAGAAATGTATCGCCTTTGGCGCTAGAACCATGTCATCTTCAAAAGAGATACCCAAATATATCAATTCTGCTGAGAATATGGTTTTTAAAAAGGGGGAGAATTGTTATGGCTTAAATTTTGCTAAGAATTCCATTAGACAGAAAGGATATTCAATAGTCGTTGAGGGTTATTTTGATACCCTGATATGTCATCAGTTTGGTTTTGATAATGCTGTAGCACCTTTAGGAACCGCTCTTACAAATGTCCAATTGAGGAAAATTAAGAGGTTTTCGGATAAGATGCTTTTATTATTTGATGGTGATTCTGCAGGAGTATCAGCGGCAAAAAGGTCTCTTGAAATTATCTTTTCTGAAGCACTGACAGCAAAAATATTGCTGCTTCCCGAAGGTGAAGACCCCGATACCTTTCTGAGAAAGCATGGTGGAGATCATCTAAAAAGGCTTATGTCTCAAGCAAAAAAGCCTGTAGAATTTATCCTGAGTCTTTTCTCAAAAAATATTCTTGGTGGCGTAAGATACATTTTGAATATGCTGTCTTTATGCCCCGACCTATTGCTGAGAGATAAAATAATTTCTGAGTTGTCGGATATCTCTAAGTTAAATGAGTTATCGCTGAGGCAAGAGCTGAAGAGCATCATACAAAAGACTTCTAATCTGAATTCTAATAGAAAAGCTTCCAAAGGATTACAAAAAGTTACATCATCACTGATAAACACTCCTAATAGAGTTGAGAAGATGTTATTGAAAATTGCCTTATCGTCCACTGATAATTGCTCTAAGGTGCTTAATTGTATCAACTATAATAAAATTGAAAGTTTTTTAATCAAAGGAATTTTTGAGAAGGTAATTTCTATGGTCAATAGCGAACAAAGCATTAATCTGGAATATCTCTTAAAGATTTGTAGTATTGATGAACAAAATCTTATAACAGAGCTATCGGTTGATTTTGAAGCAGAGATTGAATCTTTGGATGAAATAATAAAAAGTTGCAGTAAAGCTATCGAACTCAAAGATGTAAAAAAACAGATTATTCAGGCAGCAGAAAAAAAAGATGTAACCTTGCTTCACGAATTGTTTATTGAAAAAAACAGGCTATTATCTCAAAAAGGGCTTTAAACTATTGCATCAAGAATATTTTTAATCTTCTATGATTCAGATATACAAAAGACGAGTATGAAGCTATTATCCAAATCCAGTAATAATTTGAAGAAGCCAAAAAATTCGTTATTCCTGCTTGTGTGAGGAATCTTTTTTAAATAAAATATTCTGAACAACAAGTTATAGTTCTTATCCCTGGCTTTAGGTATTAATATTATAACCTCTGAGGAATTACTCAAATGAATAATATATTTAAGACAGAAGAAATTTTTAATCAGGAAGATTCTGAAGATAGCAACCCTATTTTCCCATCAGCATTACTCTATGATGAACAACAAGGGTATATTAGTGATGAAAAAGAGCCTAATGATAAAGCGATACAAGCTGAATATGACTTTATGAAAGCTTATATGAAAGTCATAGGGGTTGTTCCTCTTTTAAGTAGAGAGCAAGAGTTAGATGTCGCAAAAAAAATTGAGTCATTGAAATCAGAAATAATGGATATAATTTTTACAACTCCTTTTTGCCTTAGAAAACTTATTTTATTGGGCGAACTTATTAAAAGCGGTAAAGCCCCTATTTCGGAAGTTATCTATGATGCAGAAGAACTTGCAAGCACTGATTTAATTAAGGAAAAAAATCGTTTAGAAAGGATTTTAAAATCAATAGCTCCTCTGTTCATAAGGCGGGAGGCAATGGTTAAAAAGCTTTCTCTCATTCATAATAATAACAAACTATCTCTCTCAGAAAAAAGGCTTATTGTTGCACTCGAAAAAAATAAAGAGAAAATAGTTGCTCAGATAAATAAAATAAAATTCAAAGACGATGTGATACACTCTTTTATGGAAGAGTTTAAAGTTATTATAAACCAACTCGCTGAGCTTCAGAGGCTTTTTGATAAAGCCGAGCACGGCTCTGATGAGCATAAGAGGTTAAGTAAAAAGTTCAAGACCCTCGAAACTGTTATTGGGTTGAAATCTACTAATATCAATCAAGTTTTAGAAAACCTCAATAGTGCTGAAAAGGAGCTTCTTTTGAAGAAGGAGTTTTTAATCTTAGCAAATCTCAGACTTGTTGTAAGCATAGCTAAAAAATTTATCGGCAGAGGTCTAAACCTTGCTGACCTTATCCAGGAGGGTAATATAGGACTGATGAAGGCAGTTGATAAGTTTGAATATAGAAGAGGATATAAATTCAGCACTTATGCTACATGGTGGATAAGACAATCTATAACGAGAGCCATTTCAGATAAATCAAGGACAATAAGAATACCTGTTCATATGATTGATCATATCAATAAAGTTAACACTGCAATAAAACATTTAATTCAGGAATTTGGTGTTGAGCCAACACCTGAAGAAATCGCTCACAAAACAAAGATATCATTAAAAAAGATTAGAGAGATACTTGAGATATCAAAAGAGCCTGTCTCTATTGAGACCCCTATCAGCTTCGATGATAGTGCTCAACTGGGAGATTTTATTGAGGATAAGAATACTACCTCACCCTTAGAGCAGGCAATGCTTGCTGATGTCAGATATGGAGTAGATAAGATTCTATCTTGTCTTAATCCAAAAGAGGAACTTGTAATAAGAAAAAGATATGGGATTGGTAATAGCACCCCCCTTACGCTTGAAGAAGTCGGCAAAGAATGCAATTTGACAAGGGAACGAATCAGGCAGATAGAAAAGAAAGCTCTTAGAAAACTTAGACATCCCTCAAAAAGCACATGGTTAAAGATATTTCTGAGTAGCCCTTGACGAAATATAGGTTGGCTTATTATACTTAAAGGTTATTTTTATAATTGATAATTAATCAAGGGCCCATAGCTCAGTTGGTAGAGCTACCGGCTCATAACCGGTTGGTCCCAGGTTCGAATCCTGGTGGGCCCATTTTCAATATTCAGAGGTTTAAGTGAATGAACAGCTTAGATTAATCATAGAATTACAATCCATAGATACTAATATAATCTCTATAAGAAAAAATATTGAGATTATACCCCTCAAAATCGCTAATGACCAAAAAGAACTTAAATCTGCCCAGCAATCATATGAATCTGCCCTCAAAGACCTTCAAGCTTTAGAGAAAAAAAAGAAAGAAAAAGAACGCAACATCGAAGAACTCGATATTAAAATGACAAAGCTAAAAGGCAAGGTTTCTGAGATAAAAACAAATAAAGAATATCAAGCCTATCTTAAGGAAATAGATAATATGACCAAAGATATCAGCAGGGCTGAAGATGATGTCCTTTCTATAATGGAATCTATTGATGAATTTAAGAAAGTTGTTGAACTCAAAAAAAATAGAATGAAAGAAGAAGAAAAAGAGCTTGAAGATATAAAAAATAAACTTGAATTAGAAAAAACAAAATGTGATGAGAACTTGCAGCTTTTGCTCCAAAAAAGAAAAGAATTAGTAGGTAGTATAAAAAAAGATATTTATGAGCAATATATTAACCTCCTTAAAACTCATAATGGGCAGGCTGTCGTAGAAGTTAAAGACGAAATTTGTTATGGTTGTAATCTGCATATCCCCCCTCAGCAATATGTTCAGATTAAAAATAACAAAGAGATTTTTGCCTGTCCACAATGTCATAGAATCTTATATTATAAAAAACAGGAAGAGCTTATTGCGCCCGCCAGTTAAAATATATTCTTGTTTCTTCTCTCTTGAAATAGAACTCTTTTTTATTTAGCAAATTCATTCTTATTTATGCTATTGAAAAGATTTAAGAAAATATTTTTAATTATTATTTCCGTTACTATGGCTATAATTGTCATCGATATCTCTTATTATATTTTTTTTCCAGACATATCAATACTTAAAAAAGGGAATCCTAAAAAATCATCATTTATGAGCTACAGGGAAAACGAGTGGCAGCAACAAGGCAAACATATAAAAATTAAACAGATATGGAAGCCCCTATCTCAGATATCTCCTTTTTTAATCAAAGCAGTACTTATAGCTGAAGATGATAAGTTCTGGATGCACGAGGGTTTTGATTTCGAGGCTATTCAAAAAGCAATAGAAAAAGATATCAAAGAGAGAAAATTCAAATTCGGCGGCAGCACAATTAGTCAGCAACTTGCTAAAAATTTATATTTAACGCCATCCAAAAATCCTATAAGGAAGATTAAAGAGGCTATTCTTACATGGCGTATAGAGAATAATCTCTCAAAAAAAAGAATTCTCGAAATCTACCTTAATATCGCTGAATGGGGGGAAGGTATTTTTGGAATTGAAGCAGCATCCCGTCATTACTATAACAAACCAGCATTGGAAATCTCAGCTGAAGAAGCAGCACGGCTTGCATCTGTCCTGCCTAACCCAAGAAAATACAGTCCAACAGGCACATCTCGTTATGTTGAGAACCGTTCAAAGCTTATTTACAATATTATGATAAAAAGAGGACTCGTGATTGAAGAAGAAGAAATTTAAACTAACCGCTTGATTTTTTATACCACCGCCCATATTCATCTCTATAAATTTTATAGATTCTAATTGAATATAGTAGTTCAACTGATTCAAAAGCCTTAAATATATCAAGGCATTGACTATGTTCTGAAGCAAGCACAACAGATCTGCTGATAGACCCCTTAGGAAGCGTTCTATCTAGGCTATCAGTTGGCGAATAATTTTTTTCCCTTGTATAGTTGATCAGCAAAGATATCTTTCTAATATCATACTTTGATTTCGGTGAAAGACTACTTAAATTATCAACGAGGAGCATAAAAGGTTTATCCTTCCACCATAAGGGAGGATGGTATTTTATAATTATCCTAAACTTAATATTGCCCGAGATATAATTAAAGTCTTCTTTTGCAACATTTAATCTAATAACCTCCAAGTTTCTTTCATAAGCATCATTTAAAAACTTCTCAATAAGGGCATCTTTGTCTGCCTTGTCTTCAGCCAGATATATTATAAATAAGCCCTCTGATTGATAATCATGTTCAATTGGGTCAATGTAATCAGATGAATTATCATCTTGGGTTATCATATTTTCACTGCTAATATTCATATCTTTTCCTTTAACTCAAATAATTTTAAGTTTTTTTTGCTGATTTCTCAGGGCGAAACCCCTTAATTGTGGGTTGCTTATTCCCTTATATTGAATCATTATCTTGTGCGATTCACCCATGCCTTCGGGAAAAATAAGCCCCTTTATCTTTGCTAAGTCAAAAATATCGGGCGACTCTTCATATAATTCCGTAATAAGCTCATCTATTCCAAGCGAGATCAGGTATGTGCCTTGTGGACAAAAGCCGATTGTCTTAAGCCCAATCTCAGTTCCCCATTTATCTAAAGCTGAGAAATTTACATGAGCAGTGATATCCTGTTGTCCAATATTTATATAAGGATTTTCTGATATTCTATGTTGGTGATAACATAAAAGAGTGCCACGGTTTCTTTCTTCACTATAATACTCGGCTGCTGGATAGCCATAGTCTATAGTAAGTATAAAGCCCTCTTTAATCTTATCATTTATCAGATTTAGCCAGTCTTTGACTTTCAGATTAATTTCTGTCCTACAGGGTTTCATAGAAGATAAATCAATAGAAAACTCTCTAAGATATTCCATGACCTCTTTTGAACAGGGATATTTTTCTTCCTCCAAGTCATTATTATTAACAGCAATATATATTTCTGACAGTTCTTCATCCATATCAATTAATCTAACAGGGAAGGCATCCAGAAGCTCGTTGGAAAGAAAGCATCCGCTCATGGGAGGAAGTTCTCTTAAGGTTGAAAACCATCTAATTGATTGAAATTCCTGAAGCAAAACCTGCTGAAACATCTTAAGGAAAGGATTCATTTCAACTATATAATAGTTGAATTGTTCAAGTTTACCCCTTTCCCTTAGATATTCAAGCATATCTTTTGCGAGATGACCCATGCCAGCACCTATCTCAACTATATTAAAAACATCCTGACACTCAATCAAGCCTCTCATCTCTTCCATTTGCTTGCCAAGCATCGCACCAAAAATCGGATGAAGATGAGAGGATGTGTAAAAATCTCCACAAATTCCGATTTTTGTATTATCCCTCATATAATAACCCGATTCCCTATCATACAAAGCTATCTCCATAAATGTTTCAAAGTTAATAGGTCCTTCGGCTTTAATTTTCTCTATGATTTTTTCTTTAAGTGTCATATCTCTCTTTATAACTTAATAACTCAGCTTTCGCAGCAAAAAACATCGTTATGGAAGTTGTAGGCTTCAGCTTGTATAAATTTTAACATGAATATAAATTTTAAGTGTTAAAAACCTAATCCGTAGTCATTCCAAATCCTTCGCTCTGTAATTCCAAACGGAGTGAGGACTCTATCTTCCATTTGGGATAAACTCCGTGAAGAATATTACTTTTTCTGATAAGATTCCTCACCCTCCCCTTCGGATATTCAGAATAATAGCTATCGCAATGACTAATTTATAATCGTTATGGATTATGGAAAAACAACTTACTGCCAAGAATCTCTTATTTAGGTTATTATAAAAAGTTATGTCAGAGCTTTACAGACTTATTGAAGAACATGCTCATGCCTTAATTCAAAGGCTTATGGATTCGCCATCAAAAAAGATATACAACCTTTCCATTCCTCACTATGCCTTATTATTATCATTCTATCAAAAGCCATTTATAGTGCTTGAAAGTTCCCCTGAAAATGCATTTAGGCTTTATAAAGACCTTGCTTTTTTTAATAAATTAAGGGCAGAGAATGAAAAAGTAGCGGCAACATACTTTCCGCCAATGTCAAGCCGTGAAAATATCGGCTTAAGATGCAAAGCTTTATATGAAATATTATTGCAAAAACCTGCTGGTTTGATAACTTCATTTGAGGCTATTGAGACAGGTTTTGAATTATCAGCAATAATTAATAAGGTCTTATCTTTAAAAAAAGGACAGGCGATAGAAAGAGATAGACTTCGTGAAATATTCGATATGCTTGGATACAAAGAGGTGAGTCTCGTTGTAGAAAAAGGTGATTATGCCCCAAGGGGGTGGCTCTTTGATATTTACCCTATCACGGAGGAATTTCCAGTGCGGGTTGAATTTTTTGGGGATGAGATTGATATCATACGGTCATTCGACATAGAGTCTCAAAGGTCTATCAAAGAGATTTCTGAAATAGTGATATTGCCGGTATCAGAAAATACACCTACTACTAATGTGATTAAAGAATTTTCGAGGGGACATAAAATTGATGTTTTCAGTGAGGTCTCAGTTTATAAAGATGTATTAGCTTTAAATGACATAGAAGTCGCAAATTATATAGAAATATCTCACTCACCTTTTATTGGCGAAGGGATTAACTCGGGAGAAATGCCTTTAGGAGGCATTAAAATAATGAACGAAGAAAGAGTGTCCATTGATGAGATTGTCATGCCTATAAAGGAAACAGAAAAAATGGTTTTGATGGTTTTGCCTTCAGATGCTCAGTCTCAAAGACTCAAGGAGATTTTCTTTGAAGGAAATGTCGTTATACCAGTGATCGAGAATAAGGAATTGCCTTTATATGAAGGCAGCAAGTGCATCACTATAGGGGGTATCTCTTCAGGGATTAATCTACCTCAGATGCTCATCTTATCAGGTAGGGAGATATTTGGTGAGAGACCAGACTACAGACCTTTTAAAAGGTCGAAGATATCGAGTATCCTTGCTCAGATAGAAGACCTCCGTCAAGGGGATTTTGTTGTCCATAATGAACATGGTATTGGAAGATTCATTGGTCTTCAAATGCAAACTATAGAAGATTATAATGAGGAGTTGATAATAATAGAATATGCTGGCGGGGACAAGCTTTATATGCCTTCATATAGCATTGATAAGATTAAGAAATACAGCGCCTCAGAAGGTCATGAGCCCTCAGTTGACAGGCTCGGAAGCAAGAGATGGCAAAAGACTAAGCGGAGGGTAAAAGAGGGAATCAAAGAAGTCGCAGAAAAACTCCTCAAGCTTTATGCTGAAAGAAAGATATCAAAAGGTTTCACTTTCAGTGATGACTCCCCTCTGCATCGCGAATTTGATGAATTCTTTCCTTATGAAGAGACCGAGGACCAACTAAAGGCATTCAATGCTATTAAAAAACGCATGATATCAGATATGCCAATGGATATGCTGTTATGCGGTGATGTTGGTTTCGGCAAGACCGAGGTTGCTATGAGAGCCGCATTCAGAGCTGTCTATGACGGCAAACAGGTGGCTGTCGTTGTGCCGACCACCCTACTGGCTGAACAGCATTATAGGACATTTAAGGCAAGGTTTTCAGCTTTTCCAGTTAAAATAGATTATCTAAGCAGATTTAAAAGCACTACTGATGTGAAAAAATGCCTGAGCGCTCTCTCAACAGGTGAGATTGATATAATAATCGGCACTCACATGCTCCTAAAAAAAGATATCCGTTTTAGTGACCTTGGGCTTTTAATAATTGATGAAGAACATAGATTCGGTGTATCTCAGAAGGAACGATTAAAGGAGTTAAAGAAAGGTGTTGATGTCATTACACTTACTGCAACCCCTATCCCTCGCACCTTACATCTTTCTCTTTCAGGTATTAGAGAGATGACAACTATCGAGACGCCACCAGAAGAGAGACTTGCGGTCAGAACATTTATAACTGTTTTTAATGAAAAGACTATTAAAGAAGCTATAGAGAGAGAGATGAAAAGGGGTGGTCAAACCTTTTTTGTTCATAACAGAATAAGGGATATAGATAAGGTATCTGAATTTTTAAAGAAATTAATGCCATACATCAGAATCTCAGTTGCTCATGGCAGAATGAATGAGATTGAGCTTGAGAAAATAATGCTCGATTTTCTTGATAGTAAGATTGATGTGCTGGTTTGCACAGCGATTATCGGTTCAGGACTCGATATAACTAACGCAAATACATTGATTGTAAACAGGGCGGAGACATTCGGATTATCGGATTTATACCAGTTAAGGGGAAGGGTCGGGAGGTCATCTACGCAGGCTTACGCATATTTTCTCATCCCTGGCGAAGAAGTAGTCTCAAATGATGCCAAGAAGAGACTCCGTGCTTTGCATGAAATGAGCTATCTGGGCGCTGGATTAAGGCTTGCCTTGAGAGATCTTGAGATAAGGGGAGCGGGGAATATGCTCGGAAAAGAGCAATCAGGACATATCCATAAGGTCGGTTTTGATATGTATCTTCAGATGCTTGAAAAAACAGTGGCAGAATTAAAGGGAGAAATAGTCATAGAAGAGCTCGAGACTCGGGTAAGATTCAGGCTTTCTGCTTTGATACCAGAGGACTATATAACTGATATAACCCTGAGATTAAATTTTTACAGACGCATCTCACTATCTAAATCAATTGAAGCCATCTCAGACTTAAAGGATGAGATGGCAGATAGGTTCGGGTCTTTACCGCCTGAACTTATGAACTTAGTGCAGATAATGAGGCTCAAACTGCTCGCTAAAAGACTTTATATTACAAAAATCCTTGATATGGGCGGAAGTATTAGATTTTCCTTTCTTATAGACCCTGATAATCTATATAAAATCCCTGAAGGTTTTTTTGATACAATCCTCAAAAAACTTTTTGCTATTGCTACGGATATAAAAAGACTCCGCTTTCACCCCGATGGTTTTGAACTAAATACAGTAGGCATTAAACCTTATGAGTCATTGAAATTATCAGAAGAGATATTACACAGGCTATTGAGTGAAAAGCATTTTTCAGAATAATGGAAAGGCTTATATATAAATATCTCAGTAAACTTCATCAGCAAGGTCTTGCAGATAAAGAAAAAGTAACATTCATTGCCCTTGATGCGGAGTTATTCACAAATAAGCCTTTAAGGGAAGAACTTCTTGAATTGAGCAAGCTTTTTGAAGTAATGAACATAAACTCAATTCTTTTTTCTGAACCTTCCGAACCTTATAAAAGTATTATAAATGAGTTGACCGAAGAAAATTATCTCGATCAAATAATCCGTCCTCAATTTAAGGACTATAAAAAAAATAACTCTGAAACCATAGAATTAGATAGAATTACTCCCTTAGATTGCGAGACAAGGACTTTTCTTCATGATATACCTGTAATAAAGAATTTTTCTTTCAGTTCAATAGCACAAGCCCTCTCAATAAGGAAATCAGCTATCATAAAAAATCATGGAATAATAGCTTATGGCACAATAACACCTGAACAGGCTTACATATCTTATAGTTCTACCTGTTTTGCTGCTTTTGTAAAGTATTTTCTCGATGCTCTTAATTATTTTGAATATTGCTCTTTAAAAAAAATCAATCCTAACAAAAGATTTTTAGAGGCATTTAAAAAGATTGTCCAATATTTATTGAATAGTGGTTTAATTGGTGAAACTCAAAATAGAACATTTAAAGATATTTTAAGTTGTCTGCTTACTAATAGAGAAAAAGATTATCAATTTTCTGCTTCTGTATCTTCAAATCCTCAAAATGAGCAAGATGTCATCAATGCGATATTAGATACAGGCAAGGCAGTAGTCAAATATCGGCTCGTTGATTCATACTTTGGTAATATATCTTACATATTTGAAGATAAGATTTATATAAGCCAAACCGGCAGCTCTATGGATGAGCTTGAAGGATGTATTGATGCAGTTTCTTTGGATGGATCTTCTTCCATAGGTATTACCTCATCTTCAGAGCTTTCTACTCATAAAAATATTTATTATAAGACAGGCTATAACGCTATATTACATGGACACCCACTATTCTCGGTTATCATGTCTATGTATTGCTCGTATCGTAATTGTCAGTATTTTGCTAACCGTCGAATATGTCATATTGGTTGTAAGGAAGAAAGGCTTATATATAATATTCCTATCGTCTCAGGCGAGATCGGAACTGGGAGCAAGGGAATTGTTAATACTGTCCCTTTAGCTATTAAATACTCTGGAGGTGTAATAGTTTATGGGCATGGTGTTTTTACATCAGGCAAAGATAATTTTTATAAACCATTGTCATTGCTGTTAGATATTGAAAAGATATGCCAGAGAGAATACTTCAGAAGGATAAATGATTATATAAAATTAGATATTAAGCATCTCTTCCAATGTCAACTTGACACCGTCTGAAAGTGCAACAAGATCGTATCCGCCTTCAAGTGTAAATATCACAGGCTGAGAGGAAGACCTGAGAATTGAAGCAACAATTGCCCTAAGCCCCTCATTAGATACCCTCATGCTCGCAAGCGGATCTCTCATATGGAGATCATACCCTGAGGAAACCAAGATAATATCAGGATTAAATGAGTTAATTATAGAGGGAAGCAAATCCTGATAGACCTGAAAATAATCCTTATTTCCACAGCCTGCCTGCATAGGTACATTATATGTAAATCCAAGCCCTTTGCCGATCCCTTTTTCCCTATCAGAACCTGTTCCGGGATAATATGGAGATTGATGAGTGCTAAAGAAAAATACAGTGTCATCGTTCTCAAATATATGCTGTGTCCCATTCCCATGATGAACATCAAAATCTACTATAAAGACCTTTTCATAACCTTTCTGCTGGGCATATCTCGCGCCAACAGCTATATTATTAAAAATACAAAAACCCATGCCTCTACCTACCTCAGCATGATGACCTGGCGGTCTAACTGCACAGAAGGCGCGGCTGATAATATTATCTTTACATTTATCAATTGCTTCAAGAATCGCACCTACAGCATATCTTGCTGCTTCAAGACTGTCCTTAGACATATAGGTATCGGGGTCAAGATAGCCCGAGCCAATCGCTTTGACCTTATTTATATAAGACATGGTATGGATTAAGGCAATCTCTTCAAAGGTTGCTAAACGAGGCTTGATATGGATTAGCTTTTCCCATATATCAGAATCTCTCAATGCCTTTACAATATGCACCAATCTCTGCTTATTTTCAGGATGCCATTCACCTGTATCGTGGGACAAAAATATATCATCATATACAAAACCAACCTTATTCATGAGAGAATTATACATTAAAAGTTTTTTTTTGTAAATGATTTTTTATATCCGTGAAATAGACATAGAAAATTAAATTTCCTTTTTTCAGTATATGCAATCTCGACCCAATAAAACACTGGTAGGATAGGCGAAACTCCTGTCCTGAAAGATGACCCTTCGATAAGCCTTCGGCGTGAGCTCAGTCGAACGC